>JAUUZS010000220.1 GCA_030589835.1 Cyclobacteriaceae bacterium | reverse complement strand
GATGCTCAAACTGGGGATATTTATTCGACATGAAAAGCAATTGCTGGGAGGAGCGCATAAAGCACCTTATTTGTACAGCTTCAAGAGATCAAAGTACGAGAAATTGCTTGAGAAAGGAATTGGGTTTATTTAATAAAATATCGGCATTTTTCATAAAAGGCAAAAAGTAGTTAACACTTTTTCGAATAATCGCTTTGCGAAACTTTGCATTTTCCTTGCGAAACTCTGCGTAATTCTTGCTTGAGCTATGAAGGGTTATCTCGCAAAGGTGCGCAAAGTATCCGCAGAGGTACGCAAAGTGTAAACTACTAAATGAAAAATGCCAAAATATCCATGGCGTTCTGGTCAGAAAACACAGTTGCAGGATTGGAGAACCTGAGATAGTGAGGTGGCACGTATTACAAACACGCACCGGCCTCAGTTTTTTTATTGATCCCTCAACTGTTCTGCAGGATTAATCTTCACCGCTTTAAATACCTGTGATGAAACAGTGGCAAGCGCTGTAAGGATCAGGACGGCTGCGGTTAAAACAAATGGCAATGCATTCATGGGTACATGATAGGTATATATTGATGAAATTGTTGACGCAGTCATCAAATAGGCCAATGGAGCCCCGATGATACAAGACACGATAATCACCCACATAAATCCTTTGCTTATCTGTACTCCAATCTCTTTGAAGGAAGCCCCCATCACTTTTCGGATGCTGAATTCTTTCATTTTTTTGGTAACGAATAAGGACACAAGTCCAAATAGTCCCATACAGGAAATCAATATGGCAAGTCCTGCAATGGCTATCATCAGATTTGAAATCCTTTTATTTTCATCATAATGAAAGTCAAACGTGGCATTTTGAAAATAACCTTCATAGGTATTGTCAGGAAACATTTTTTTCCAGGTATCTTTTGCATATTGTTCTGTTACCACTGCCTTCCCTGCTGAGGTTCTGATCGCGAGATAGTTAAAATCTTGTTCCCCGCTTACCTTGAAGCATAAAGGTTTTATTTCATTTGAAAAATCTTTATAGTGAAAATCTTCCGTAACACCGATGATGTAATGTGCTTTGTCATCCAACATTAATCTTGTACCAATAGGATTACTGAGCTCCAGTTTATTTACAAAGGCTTCATTTACAATCAATGATTCATCCAAATCCGTGGTGCTATTATTCTCAAAAAACCTTCCTTCTTTTAAGCGAAAACCCATAGCATCAAGATACTCATACCCAGCAAGTAATTTCAAACTCACATATTTCTCACTTTCGTATACAACGGCATCTTCCCCAACCTGACCCAGGTTGCTTTGAGCACCAGAAATGATGTTAATATCAGGATTTTGCGAAAAAGCATCCCTTAGCTCGCTATACTGATCATTATTGACCAAGGGAACGATAATGGTTTGCTCCTTATTGTAGCCCCAATCCCGTTTTTCGATATAGTTGTTATTAAGGACAAAGACAACTCCTAAGGAAATGGTGATGAATGAAATGATCAGCTGCAAGCCGAGCAAAGTTTTGGTAAAATAGTTTTTACTGGTCAACTTCAGATCCCCTCTGAAAATATGTACCGGCCGGAAGGCTGATATGAAAAATGCCGGATAGGCAGCCGAACCAATACTTACCACAAGAAAAAGGCTGGTCATAAATATCCAAAGCCTGGGATTGGTAAAATCAATAATCATCGGACTGACTACACCTAGAGTGGCATTGAATCCTGGCAGTGTAAACCCAACGGTAAGCATATAACCAAATGTGAACGCCAAAAAACATAGGATGGTATTCTCAAAAATAAATTGCATGACAATTTGCTTTCGTGTGCCTCCGATAGTTTTACGTAAACCAATTTCTTTTAACCTGGAAGTGGCGGAAACCACGGAAATATTCACATAATTGAACGCTGCCAAAATAAGAATAAACACAGCGATGGTTGTAAACATGATCCGTGCTACAGGAGGGGCATTATAGATGATCATATCCTCTTTTCCGTAGGCATCGAGCGCCATCCTGGGAAGTGGATCCAATAAAAAGTGGTTTATTTTTCTATCTGGATTGGCCTCATTCTGAATGTTAGCATAAGCATTCATTTGGGTAAGTACCTGTTCTTGCTGATCTGCTTGTCTCAAGGTGATAAATGTGGCATTGGTATGATTTACCCAATCTCCATCATCAATCATACCAAGGTTTCGCCTGTTTTCGAAAGGAATAAGAATTTCAAATCGCATCGTTGTCATGTAATCAAATTCATCAACTATAGCCCCCACAAAGAAGGTTTCTTTGTATTCTTTGCCATTGGAACTGAAAAGCATAGATACTTGCTTTCCCATTGCATTTTCATCGCCAAAATATTTTTTAGCAATTTTTTTACTCAAAACAATCTTATTTTTTTCCTTTAGCACATCCTTGGTCCCCGATAGAAGATCAAAGGTAAACATCTCCATATATCCGGGATCGACAAAGATTAACGATTCATTAAAAACTTTGTCTTTATACCTAAAATTTGCGCTTGAGTATTTTAATCGAACAGCATCTTCTACTTCAGGAATGTCGGCTTTTAGGGATGTAGAAAGTGCAAAAGGAGTGTTGCCAAAAATTCGTTCCTGACCATCGTCTTCAATCACACATTCTACCAAAAATTTACGATCAGCATTTTTGTGGAGTTTGTCCATGTTGTAAAGCCGATCCATAAAAGTGAATAGAACCAAGCAAGTACTGAAGGCAATTCCTAGTCCGATAGAATTGATCAATGATATTTGCTTGTGCTTTAATAAGCTTCGGTATCCGATTTTGAAATAATTCCTAATCATGGGTAAGGGTGTTTATATGTAAATAGTTATAGCATCCATTATTTAATAAAAGTATGCTTTACCCTTATTGCAATCTGAATGCCAAACATGTAAGTCATTGATAACCTTTGCTATATGTGGTAATCATTTAATTTACATCCTATACGAATTGCCCGAAATCGGTCACGACCTTACGCATTCGAACGGTTTGAGCATTGGCAAAATCATTTCAATGAAAAAGAATGTCTCATGAAATTTCTCGCTATCCTCATGAACTGATCAGTATTTTCTCCATGTTATGAGAAATAGATTCCCTTGAAATTCGATCTGTCAAAACAGTTCGTGTACGTTGAAAATATGAACTTCAAATTGTAAACCAGCAGATTTCTCTGCAATTATTCTCATAGCCATATAAAATTTTAATTGCAAATAACCTCCTGAAGATCATAGGTATTCCACAAAAAAATCAATAACTTTCTTGTGAGTTCCTTCGTTGCAATGACGCTTTAGAATGAACATCGACCCAAAAGAAGCTAGTTGCTTTTTATAGCACATCATACAATGGAAAAATCTGATGAATTCTCCATGGCCGAGGCCTTCCTGCAAAGGCTTACTACTAAGGTTTTTCCAACCTGAAAAATAAGGAATTTGGTGCCAAGGATCTGGCAAAAGAAGTAGGCCTAGCGAGACGCAAGGGCTAGAGGAGTATTGGCGAGATTCCGGATATTACTTCCGCTTTGCTACAGTAATACCGGAATGACGGTAAGATAAACCCGGTTTCAAGGTGAAAACATGCACTGTGGCTTTCATTTAGAAGAAAAGTACTTAGTTTCTTCAATGTCTTAGCGATACGCTAATTGTAGAGGTGCGCTACCACCACCAATCTTCGACATGTTCCCTGGGCACGTCGAAGCTACCAGAGATGAATAAATATCCGATTCAAACTTATGCCATCACTGGAAAGAACAGATTATTGATAATGAGAAATTTTCCTTTATATTCAGCCTGAAATTAATTTTTGAGTAGAAACATGGACAGCATGTTTCAAATTTCCACCTACAAATCAAGATTGGATATAGAGCTGATCCACGACTACCTTTCAAATGAATCATATTGGGCAAAAGGGCGAAGTATAGAAACCGTAAAACGATCTATTGAGCATTCCCTGTGTTTTGGTGTTTATGATGGGGATGCCCAGGTTGGATTTGCACGGGTAGTTACGGATTATGCAGTTTTTGCCTGGGTTATGGATGTCTTTATTTTGGATGCCTATCAGAAAAAAGGATTGGGGAAGAAATTAATGCATCATATTACACATCATGAAAAGCTTCAGGGGCTTCAGCGGTGGGGATTAGGAACGGATGACGCACATGAACTCTATGCGAAATTTGGATTTACTCCTTTGGAAAAACCAGGGAACATGATGGAAAAATCAAATAAAATTTGAAATCAATTCTTTCATACCGCTGTGCAAAACCCGAAATCAATATAGAATCACATCAAATGGAATGCTAAAATGCTTGAATATTGTCCTTATTTGCGCAAAGATGAAGAACTTAATCTTTTGTAGAAAGGGATCAATGCCGTAATTTTCAATGCTTTAAAAAGAGCATCAATTTTTCCCGGAGTACGCAGATATAAAAAATTCTATACATTACTGAAATGAAAAAAAAGAACTGGAAACTTAAATTAGGAATATTTTTAATGGTGGTGGCTGTTCCAATGTTTTTGTCTTTACCAATTGTCCCTTTCCTGGACCTGGATAATAAGACTAAAATATCGATCACGAGCATTTTATTTATAACAGCTGAAATTACCTTTTGGAGCGGTGGATTATTAGTTGGTAAGGAGCTCTTCAGCAAATACAAATCTTATTTCAATCCAAAAAACTGGTTTAAAAAGAAAAAGAAAGAGAATGATGAATTAGACATTTAAAATTTTAGGGATAGAAATTTTTGCAGTTCATTATATTTATAAAAGATTGTCAAAAACACCTAAAGAAAAATTAAGATGAAAAATTTATTGATCACATGGATCTTGATCCTACCTGTATCTCTGGCATCCTGTTCATACACGAAGACGATTGATATTTGCTATAATTCCTCATCTTCGGTTGTATCTTATGGAGTAAACCGTTTATCGACTGAGCTTCAATCTTCGGGATATGCTATCGTAAGGTGTAAAGAAAACCATGATATCGCCAAGCGAATTGTGATCCTGAGTCAAGAGCAAGATCTTGATGAACATCAAGCCAATTTATTATCTTCTAATGTTGCGAAGCTCAAGCCTGATGGCTTTAGCCTTTTTAAGGATGGTGAAATCATTTATATCATATCAAAAACGGATAGAGGATGTGTGTACGGTATCATGGAATTGATGGAGCAAATTGGTACTTCTGTTGATTTTTCAGCATTGAAAGAAAGACAAATTGATCCGGCGTTTTCGTTTAGAGCGATTAAATTCAATTTGCCCTGGTCACCATACCGACCCGGGCCTGCAACGGAAGTGCACATGGAAACATGCCGTGATCTAAAGTTCTGGGAAGCATATCTCGATATGATGGTGAAAAACAGGTTCAATACACTGTCGCTCTGGAATACGCATCCCTTCCCTTACATGATACGGGCAGAAAATTTTCCAAAAGCCACACCTTTCAATGATCAGGAATTGGCTGAGTGGAGGACATTCTGGAAAGCACTTTTTAAAATGGCGAAGGATCGTGGTATTGAAACCTACCTCGTTAACTGGAACATTGTAGTCTCTTCGGAATTTGCAGATGCCTATGGTGCCAAAGAGCATGACGACAGATCGGAGTTGGTACGCACCTATACTAAAGAGTCCGTAACGCAAGTTATCAACGAATATGAAAATCTCACTGGCTTAGGCGTCACCCTGGCTGACTGGATGGGAAATTGGGGCGATGATAAGATGACGCCAACAGCACGGGAAGACTGGATTCAGGACACCTTTGTAGAGGGCATGAAAAGTGCAGACCGGAAAATCAAATTTATTCACCGGGCGGTTCTTGCCGGAGATCCCAAAGAAATGCGCAGGGTAATCGATTACGCCGATCTCCCTGAAAAGACTATTGTTGAAGTAAAATTCAACTGGTCGCATGGCCATTCCACACCGAAGCTCTCACTAACCCACTCCAATGATGATGGCACGATTATGCGGGATTTTTGGGATCCCAAACCTGAGAATTATTTTATTTCCTGGATGATCCGAAATGAGGATTTCTTCGTCCTTCGCTGGGGAGACCCCGGTTTTATCAGGGATCATATTCAAACCAATCATCTAGAATATGTAGATGGCTATTTTGTCGGTTCCGAAGGATACATCCCTGCAAAGGATTATTCACATAAAGAGCATCCGCACAAGACATGGGATTATGCCTTCGAAAAGCAATGGTTATTTTATCATCTTTGGGGTCGTCTTACTTATAATCCGATGGAAACGGATGCTACACTTGTAAAAGCATTTGAAACGAGGTATCAGAATGTTGATGGGATCACCTTGCTTAATGCGTATTCGCTGGCTTCGAAAGTCCCCTTATATTTAGCCTCCTTTTACAAGGGTACATGGGATTTCACGCTCTACAGTGAAGGATTTTTAGCTGCGTGGCAAGCTGGGTATGATGATCGAAAATCTCCTTTTATATCGCTGGAAGAAATGATCCGGCATAAAACGTTGGATGCTCGTTATCTGAATATTGCCGAATATTGTCAGCTAATAAAGGACGGTTTACCAATAGATGAGGAATCTATTACGCCGGTGGAGTTAGCTCAAAACCTGCAAGAAACATGCGCCAATTCAATATCCATAATAAATACGCTGAGGTCGCCCGAAAATGTACCCACCCTGAATTCGGAATTGGATGATCTGGAGACATGGTGTCATCTCGGTTTTTATATCGCTGATAAAATACGTGCCGGGGTTTCTTTTGAAACCTATAAACTGACATTACTGGAAAAAGAAAAAGAAGATGCCCTGGCGTCTCTTGAAAAAGGTGTCGGGCACTGGAAAAATGTGATTCGACTTACTGAAGATCGTTACAAGCCGATGCCTTATGTGAGTATGGGGCATCATGAGCCACGCTGGCCGGAGTTTACGGCATTTCACTGGAAGTATTTTTTAAAGGATGTGGAAGCTGATATCGAATTTGTGCAAAACGCAAAGTAGGAGTTAAGAATACGACTAAATAGAGTCTGTCCATAAAGTGCTTGATTTTTGAAAGGTTTAGATTTTTGATGGATTTTTGGT
>JAUUZS010000066.1 GCA_030589835.1 Cyclobacteriaceae bacterium | reverse complement strand
CAGATAACGCCTCATTTCTTACCGTATTGCTTCCAACTATAGAACCTCCTGCTTCCAGTCCTTCCCTTTTTATTTTGTCTTTCAACTCAAGGATAATTCGATGAGCTGTTTTGTTTCCAATACCTTTCACTTTTTGAATAACCCCTACTTCTTCATTGATGATAGCGCTTTTGAGTTCATTTACCGTAAGGGAAGAGTTTATCATCAGTGCCGTATTTGGCCCTACGCCACTTATGGAAATCAATTGGATAAATGTGTTTTTTTCTTCTTTATCAAAAAAACCATATAGGGTCTGCGCATCCTCTTTTACATGAAAATGTGTATATAAGAGACATGAATTAAGTTCTTTGACCTTTGAGAAGGTATAAAGTGAAATTTTAACTTCATACCCTATTCCATTAATATCTATAATGACATACGTAGGATCTTTGAATGTCAATATCCCTTTTAAATATCCAATCATTATTACGTGTATTTAGGCCGGTGTGACCGGGACTTTAAAAGTTTTGAGTATGGTATCGAGTTCCCGCATAAAATCTCTTTGGGGTTTCCCCGGACTAAACAGAAAGCCTTCAATATAATACAACCTGTTTGTAGATTCATCAACCATGGCGTAGCTGATAAATGGACCACCCATATAATACTTATTCATTTTCCACAACCCTTTCACCACAACGGCATACTGCCCTTTGAAATTTATTTTGTTTATGAACACATCAAAATTATCGGTTTCGGTAAGTAAATAGGATTCCAGATCTTCGGGTTTATAAAGAATGTAGGGTTTCGATAACTCCGTTCTCAATTTCACTAAACTATCCAAAGAAAACATTTCTTCTGAGGTATACTCTACCCACGAGATAAAAATGCTTTTATCTATATCAGGACTAAAATTTCTAAGCCAAATAAATTTCTCTGCTTCAAGGGCGATTTCATAGCCAAGAGGTACTTTAAGTTCACACCCAAGCTTTTCTTCTATATGTTTTGAAATTCCTTCTTCGGTTTTGACTGAAAATAACGAGGTATAATTTCTTTTCTCTTCAATGTCCAAAAAATGCCTTTGGAGTTTTAGTCTGTTTTTAGAGATATTATGTATCAAATTTTCCTCGGTCTCGCCAAACAAGTGTAATACTTCCTGTCCTTTGGCAAATTCATCCTTTTTAGGATACATAAACAAAGAGGGGTCTTCGTCGATCATTTTTAGTGATTCTTTGGTAAAATACGTTTTCAGCCTTTTATTTCCCCTGCTGTTGCTTCCCAGTACGGTGGCAAAAATAATATTTTTTTGTTTTTTAAGAATGCTCTGAAAGTCCCGGGGATCAATTTGATTGAGGGAAAACATTTGTTCTTCCCTCGGAATGTGGGGCACAGGTTGGTGAAAGGTTTCTCGTAATGCCTTGCCTACCTCACCTTCCCATTGGGCACTATCAATGACTAAAATGATTTCTCCCGGTTTTCCGGCGGCTTTGGGCAAATTGCTTTGCATTTTTGCTGTTTTTTCCAGATCACATGATGAAATGAAAACAATGGACAAAAAGAATAATAAATAGCGTGAAAAGGCCATGATTTTGTATTAAGATTTGTTGATGTTTCAAATTGTGAAATAAGAACGAGTTTTCAAACAAAAAAATATTAACACAACTTTAAGAAATAATTATCCTACAACCAATTTCTGACCCGGTTGAATTTTATTGGATTTAAGGTTATTTAATTTCTTAAGCTTTTCTATTGTAATATCGCTATATGCACGGGAAATATCCCATAGTGTATCTCCCGGTTGTACGATATGGTATTTTATTCCGCTAACCACAATATTTTGCTTGACGGGCTGCTTTTTTTTGGGCACAGAAGCAGTATAGGCTTGCGGAGTCAGCCATATATTCAAACGCTGACCGACACGAATGGTATTGCTATTAAGATTATTCCATTTTTTGATATCCGAAACTCTTACATGATACGTTTGTGCAATCCGGCCTAGCACATCACCACTTCGCACTCTATGAATTACCTTGTCTCTTCCATATGTGCTGCCAACAGAATTTCTTGCTAAATACTCCAACTCCTTCTTTCCTGTTTTGGAGGCAGAATCGAGAATACTTGTCCTATTTTCATTGAACTGATCCATCTTGTCTGATGGAAGTCGTACTGAAAAATAAGCGCTATTTTGAGGCAGTGCCTTTTGCTTTATGGAAGGGTTTAGCTTATGCATATCTTCTTCGCAGACGTCTAGAATATTGCCCAGAGCAGTAAGGTTCAAAAAATCTCTGACCATTATGGTATCGCTTTCCATAGCATACAAATATTCAGATTCATCCAAAATCAAATTATGCTCCTCAGCGTAGTTGAATGCATAAGTAATGGCCACGAATTGAGGGAGATATCCTCGGGTTTCGCGAGGTAAGTATCTGAAAATTTCCCAAAATTTCTTTTTGTACCCCGACCGTCGAATGGCCTTTCTCACATTTCCCGGGCCACAATTATAGGCTGCCAGGGCCAATTCCCAATCACCAAACATGTTGTACAACGATTTCATATACTTTGCGGCAGCTTCGGTAGATTTTATTGGATCCATTCGTTCATCAACATACCAATCGGAATGCAGGCCGTATGAGCGGCCGGTAAGATATACAAATTGCCATAATCCTACGGCAGCAGCCCACGAACGCGCAGTAGGATTCAATCCGGATTCGACAATGGCAAGATATTTTAGTTCGTCAGGGAGACCGTATTTCTCAAAGATTTCTTCAAATATTGGAAAATAATAGGTGCTTCTTCTAAGCGCCATTTTCGTATGCTCCCGATCCTTAACCGTAAAATAGTCCACAAAAGATTTGACATTGTTATTAAAGGTAAGTGGAATCTCAGTTTTGATGCTCGCTAATCGCTTTTCGATCTGAGCGTATGTGGCATCCGGAATATATTCGTAGGTAAGGGGTGCAATAAATAAAGAATCCGATTCAGGTGTGATTGAAAAAGTTTGCGAAAAAGCAACATTTATACTTATTATCAGACTAAATAGTACTGCTAATTTGAAAATTAGATGTTTGCCTGGAGTCCTATTCATTTCGAAATCATTATTGAAATTGATTGGAAAGTGTTATCGTACCCGCTCGATTCTCAACTTATTTGAGTGTGCAGGACATTTTCCCTAATACTTTATAAGCGCTCAATTACCTTTGTTTCCAGCCAGCTCCCATCAATAAGTGTATATCTACCTACTAAATCTGATGTGCTCTGTAAGGCTTTGTTATTCTACTTGCAATTTGAGATCATTATATCCGCAAAGAATCACTTTCTTTCCATAATTTCAATATTATTTTACAATTTAATCACCTCAGTCATGTATTGGAAAATTTAAGATCGTTTGACAATAATCATACGGCATAATTTTTCAACACATTACATGAATTTACGATGTCCCATACTAATAATGAAGCATTTGCAATTTCATTTGGCAATGATTCCCTTGGTGTAGGACAAAGTTGCGAGAAAGAAACATATATTTTATCTGTTTGGCGACAAAAATGGTAATTCCTCAAGAACAAGGAAAAGAAAAAAGCTGCTCTCAACTATTGATGTCAGGAGTAATGGAAGTGTAATAAGGGAAAAGAAAAATTCTGAGAATCGATCATTTTTCGATTTTCAGAATTTTTCCGGAACGATAAATAAGAAGATTATTTTTTATCCAAATCCTTTACTCCATCTTCAATTTCCTCTTTAATATCGTTTGTTGCGTTTTTAAATTCTTTAATTCCTTTTCCAAGCCCTTTGGCTAATTCAGGTATTCTTTTCGCACCGAAGAAAATTAATAATACCGCAAGAATAAGAATGATTTCGGGTCCTCCAAGACCTCCAAGAAATGCTAATTCAACGTTCATATCTTTATATTTTAAATGATGATTTTTCTTTATTGTAATACAAAATTAATTTCAATTACTCTTAAAAACTAATATCTATGGAAAGATTTTACTTTTTAAAGTAGAATTATCTTTTGGCAAACCAAAGTTCAGGGTCAAGTTTTTCCGTGTTTTTCCAAACCTGAAATTGTACTTCCGAAGTCCCATCAATATCAGTGTTTACTTCTCCTATAACGTCATCTCGTGCTATTTGTTGGCCCATTTTAACGTCCACTTTTTTAAGCTTGGCATAAACAGTGAAATAGTCACCATGTCGCATGATTACCACATATTTAAACTCTCCCGGAACAATTGCAATTTTTGAAACAATACCGCTAAAAACTGCCTTTACCTTTTCATTTTGTTTTGTTTGAATGTTTACCCCGTCGTTTGGAACTTTGACTCTTTTTATGATTGGATGGGGGTGGATGCCAAATTTTTCACAAATAAATCCTGAAGAAACCGGCCAGGGCAGATTTGCTTTGCTTTTTTCAAATGAGTTTGATATATTTTTTACCTCTACTTTTATTTCTGGCATTCTCTCTGCGGATGATGCAGAATTTCGAATTTCATCTTTTAGTAGGTTTGAAATCAAATTTTCTAGCTTTGAGATTTCATTTTTCTTTCTTGTAAGGTCTGTGGTGATCTTTTTTTCTTCTTTTTTTAAATCGGCGAAAACTTTGTTTTGTTCTGTTTTTAACCTATCAAGTTTCTCTTTTTCTTTTAACTGCTCACCTAACAATATATTTTTATCGTCTTTAGTATTTTTTAGCAAAACCCGTTCATCCTCAATCTCTGATTTTATTTCGGAAATTAACTGAACCTGATTTTTACGTGCCGAAGCGTATTGCTCCAGATACTTAAACCTCATATAAAATTGATGTAGGTTGGAGGATGCGAAAACATATGACAACCTGCTAAATCCGTTACTGGATTTGTACATTGAGTAAACCATGGCGGCATATTCCTCTTTAAAATTTTCTAAATCTTGTTGCAATGCCTCAATTACGGTTACATCTTGCTCAATCTTGCTGTCAAGGATTTTTATTTCTGCCCTATAGGTTCTCGCCAGGGTGGTGTGGCCTTCTATTTGCTTTTTTATAGCATTTAGTTGGCCGATACTGGCTTTCTTTTTATTGGAAGTTTGGTCAAGTATTTGCTGTGTTTCCAGGATTTGCCTCTGTACAGAGGTTTTCTCCTTTTCTAATTGGGACTTATTTTTTTGTGCACTAAGATCAGAAACAGCGCCCAGTTGTATAGTGATAATAATTAAGTAAAATAGTTTACTTAAAAGCTTCATATTTAGCGGGTATATTGAAAGGGAACTTAAGTGGTTTATTTGAAATTTCGGCTTTGTTATGCTGCAAATTTATACTCGTGACCAGAGGGCCTTTTTTTGTTTTGTAGGTAAGGTTGACCAGGCAACTTTTAGGGAACAGAAATTGGCTGGTTTCTTTGAATTCGCTGTATTTAAGTGTCATAAAATTGCTGGTAGCAGTTTCATTAATTAATACCGTTTCTATTTTTCTGTTTTCCATCAAGACAAAACTTTGAATGTCCAATGGACCGGACTGTTGCTTTACCATGTAGTAATTATTCTCTTTTGCTATTTGAGTATTGTCATCAATAGGCCTTGCTAGATTACCTAAAAGAATAGATTGAATAAGTTCAAAATCTATTTTAAAATTGAAATAACGACTGATTTCTTCAAAATTAAAAATATAATATTCCTTATCCATTCGATTTATGACTATCGCCGTATCTTTTGTAATCATTACTCGTGTTGCTTCGAGCCCAACCGAAGGGGAAACAGAAAACCATATTACCGAATCTTTCTTTATTCTAATATGTGCATTTCCATTTACCTGTTTGTCACCTTCTGCATATCTTACTTTTGTTCTGGTTTGGAAATATTCAAAATCAATTTCTTCAATATTGACATTTTCCTTTGATTTAATTCCTATTAAATCTTTTTTGCACGAAGAAAAAAGTACTATAAATACCAGGACGAATAATGGAAATTTTCTATTCATAGAGTTTACGGTTTGCAATTTTTTTATCTATTAATTCAGATGTTTCATTCATCCCTTTTGCTTTTTGCCATTGCTTGACAGCCAAATCAATATCTCCTAGTTTAAATAAAATATCTCCGTAATGCTCAATAATTGTCCCACTGATGTCTGTTCCACTAAGGGCTTTTTCAATGTATATTTTAGCTTCTTTGTATTCGCCACGCACATATAATACCCATGCATGAGTATCTAAATAGGTGCTGTTGTCCGGTGCCAGTGTCATTAACTTGGCAGACATTTTCTTTGCTAAATCCAATTTTTCTTTTCTCAAGGACAAGAAATAACTGTAATTGTTCAATACGTGATCATATTCCGGATTGAAGGCTAGGGCAGCCTCATATGCTTTGTCAGATTCCTTATGCATTTTCATGTTATTATAGGTATCGCCCAATTGCGCATTGAAATATGACTTAAGCTCCTCATTGGCACTGGAAAGTTTTTTGCCTCTTTCCAATACCTCGACTGCAGATTCGTATTGTTTTTTTGCCAAATAGGCAGTTCCCAAAAACCAACAAATACCAGCTTGGTTAGGGAATAACTCAAGTGCCTGTTCTCCATCTATAATGGCCTGGTCGTAATCTTCCATCTTTACCTCTATTTGCAAGACGTTATGCCAGGTGCCAAAATTAGAAGCTCCTAGTTCCATGGCTTTTTGGTATAGCTCAAGGGCTTTCTCATCGTCACCCAACCTTCTGTTAATTTCTCCATTTATCTCAAATGATCTCGAGTCGTCCGGGTGTGCAAGCATAATTTGATCACCAAGATTTTTGGTCAATTGATCCAACTCTTCATTTGGAAGTTTTTGAATGAAACTTGCCAGCACTTGTATTTTTGGTTGAATTTCCAGATCAGACATCCCAAAAGCTTTTTTCAGGTAGGTATTCGATCTTTCAATTTCACCCTTTTTTCTATAGAAATCAGAAAGGATAATAAGGGCGCGGCCATTTTCGGGATAATTATTTACCAGATCTTCCAGGTAAGGTATTGCTTTTTCACTTTGATTATTGGATATGAGAATTTCAGATAGCATAATGACATATCTCGATTCGCCGGGGTTTGCATCAATTAATTTCTGTCCTTCAGCTATCGCCTTATCCAATTGGCTATTCTTCAGGTATAATTTTTGCTTTTGGGCAATTACCTGTTCATTCAATCCAAATTTCTCTTCAATACGGTCATATATTTCAAGAGCTTTGTCAAAATTTTCCTGATAAATATATAAAGCAGCCAGCTCGAAAAGATATTCATCAGCCTTCTTGCACTTTTCAATCATATTTTCATAAGTAATAGCGGCATCCACAAAATTTGATTGTTTCGTATAAATGTCAGCCAGCAACAAATAAAAATATTTGTTTGTTTCATTAAGTTTTATTGCTCTTTGGGCATTAAAAATGGCTTTTTCCTTGTCGTCTCCTTTCAGGTAAATTTGGGCTATTTTGTAATAAGCAGTACCATTCGCCGGGTCAGTTTCCAGGGCTTTCTGATAAAGGACAAAGGCTTTTGCGTAGTCCTCCAGGATGTAGTATTTTTCAGCCTCTGTATGGTAATTTTCAGCTTTTCTCCTACTTTCCTGTGAAACGATGACAGGAGTCTCAGATTTGGCCGAATTTTTATTTTTATTCTTTTTTCTCCTTTGGGAATAAGCATCAAGGCTCGAAATCAGCATTACTGATAGTAAAAAAAGAAAAGTAATATTTCTGAAAGCTCTTATTTGCATACTTCTATTTGATCAATTTTGTGAATTTGTATTGTAATCTGCTATACTTCAATACGTTTCCCTATCTTCAAAAGTAACGAAATTACCCAGCATTGGGTTAATCAGTTTCAATTTTTAATTTAGTTACACTTTCTATTAAGTAGAATTTTAATTTCTGATGCCTCTTATTTTTTGAGTTATCCTTTTAAGAAACGAAACATTTTACTCCCGTATTACCAATTTCTGCATCATTTCTCTGTACCTCTACCTGTCATGAACCATACAACTTTCAATATGTTTGTCTGCTTGTGCAATTAATGGCATTGGCGTGCTACGATTATCAGGCTCATTTTTTTTCATTTATGCAACAGGCATAATAAGATTTAAATGATTAATGTATAACTCGCTAAGATGAAACTGTTTAAGTCAAACATTACACCTGAACCACAAAAGTATGAATTAATTTTTATTTAATTTCAGTTTTTTCCTTTCACTCATGTAAGCTACAACGACAAAAATAAGAATTGGTATTTCTTTAAGTATTTGCGTGACAACTTTTGAAGAATGGTGGATGTTCCAGCCGGCTACAAGCAGTATCAACATAAAAACAAGGTAGATGCCTATTTTTTTTACATCGTAATGAATAGGGTAATGTTTTTTGCCTGTAACATAGGCAAACACACACATGTACAGATATACAAATAGTGTAGTCGCTACACTGCCTTCATAGCCAAAATGCGGGATCAATAAAAAGTTCATCGCAATAGTAATGAATGCAGCCGACACTGATATCATGGTGCCGAAATAGGTTTTATCTTCGATTTTAAACCAGATGGATAAATTGTAATATAGTCCTAAGAATAAACTTGCAATAAGAAGGATTGGCACTATATGCAATGCCGTCCAATAAGCCTCATCCCTGAGAAAAATCAGCTTGATGATATCTAGATTTAAGCTTATGGCCAGCACTGAAAAAATCCCAAAAATGCCGAAATACAAAAACACGTTTGCATAGGTGTCTTTTGAGTCTTTGGAATTTGATTCCCTAAAAAAAAATGGTTCTGCGGCATAGCGGAATGCCTGAATTGCCAGGGTCATAATCATAGAAATTTTATAACAGGCACCAAATATCCCTAATGCTTCCTGGTTATTGAAACCTGAGTAAAATCCATCAGGAAGTATTTTTTTTAGCATCATTCTGGAAAACATTTCGTTGAAGTTGCCCGCTAGCTGAGAAAGTAGTAATGGAAATGCGTAAATAAGTATCGGTTGCAGCACCTTATAATTGATGACCAGCTTTGCTTTTTTGATCACTCCAAATAGAAGAAACAAATAGCATGCATTGGCTATCAGGTTGGATATAAATACATATTCGACATTATAATTCGGATTATACACATAGCTGATGACACCTTTTAGCTGGGGTAAGAATGTGCCTGAGTATACATTTTTACAGAAGTAGAGAAAAAATAAATTCAATCCCAGGTTCAGGAAAATATTCACCAACTTATAGGTGGCGAATTGTTTGGCTTTTCGTTCATGCCTTAATTTAACAAAAGGAATGGCCATCATGGAATCGATTGCAATAATTGCGGCAAACCAATAAACGTACCTTTCCTGCCCATAAAATTCCAAAAAATTTACGATTGGAGTAGCGGAGCTTATTAGTAAAATACTGAGTAGGATGGTAGTGATAAGTATGGATGAAAATATGTTACCGTAAATCTCCTTTTCGCCGTCTTTTGATTTTGAGGCAAATCGAAAATAGGCAGTTTCCATGCCGTAGAGATAAAGCACATTCAAAACTGCGACATAAGAATATAATTCTGTTACAATACCATATTCTTCTACCTTTAAAATTGACGCAGAGGTATAAAAAGGAACCAATATGAAATTAATTGCTTTGCCAATTATGCTGCTCAACCCATAAATCGCAGTCTCACTGACAAGCTGTTTGAATTTCCCCATATGATAGTATATATATAGGGATCTATTCCCCTTTGAATTCAGGTTTTCTTTTTTCTAAAAATGCGGATGTGCCTTCCTTAAAATCTTCAGATTTACAACTATTGGCAAAACTATTGGCTTCAATTTGGTAACCATCGTCGTTTTTGGAAAGAGAAGCATTTACACAATTGATCACCATTCCGATGGCAAGGGGGGCATTTTTGAAAATTTTATTTAAAATTTCTTTAGCTTTCTCAATGCCTTCGGCTTTCGTAGAAACAAGGTGATTCACCAAACCCATAGAAAGCGCTTCTTCTGCGCCTATCATTTCACCTGTCAACATCATCTCCAGAGCCTTTCCCTTCCCGACTAATTGTGTTAACCTTTGTGTGCCTCCATATGCAGGCAAGGTTCCAAGACTTACTTCAGGCTGGCCAAAAAAGGCATTTTCCGTACCGATTCGCATATGACATGCCATGGCCAATTCGCAACCGCCTCCCAGTGCATAACCATTTACCACAGCGATCACAGGTTTGCAGCAATTTTCAATAAGACCGAAAATCTCCTGTCCTCTTTCAGAAAATTTCCTCCCATTCACTTCATTCAATTCCATAAATTCAGAAATATCCGCCCCAGCGACAAAAGCCTTGTTACTTGTGCCGGTAATAATAATCCCTTTAACTTTTTGATCGTCATAGGCATTTTCAATACAGGACTTCAATTCTGATAAGGTAGTAGCATTTAATGCATTTAGCTTTTCCGGACGATTTATGGTTATGGAAAGGATTCCATCTTCCTGCGCCTCCAAGATATTTTTGTAATGTGACATGACTAATTGGAAAGTTTAAGACAAATATAGCTGTGGAATTTAGAAATTAAAATATGAAAAAAAGCACATAAACTTTCAGGGGCTTTCAAAAGTGATTTCAATTCCTCAAATTTGCGCTTTAATTTTTGAGAATAATTCATTCATTGCAAAAAATCACTTTTAATTAATAAGATATGTCATATTTATTTACATCCGAATCAGTTTCAGAAGGTCATCCTGATAAAGTATCTGATCAAATATCTGATGCAATTCTGGATCATCTGATTGCCGCAGATCCGGAGTCTAAGGTAGCTGTCGAAACCTTAGTGACAACCGGATTAACCGTTGTGAGTGGTGAAGTGAAAACCAACGCCTACATTGATGTTCAGCAAGTAACTCGTCAAACAATTGAGAGAATCGGGTATACCAAAGGTGAATATATGTTTGATGCGCATTCGTGCGGGGTGATTTCGGCAATCCATGAACAATCCCCCGATATAAACCAAGGTGTCGAAAGGAAGGAAGAAATGGAGCAGGGTGCAGGAGACCAGGGGATGATGTTTGGTTACGCTACAAATGAAACCGAAAATTATATGCCATTGCCACTGGATTTATCTCATATGATCCTTATTGAAATGGCTAAAATCCGTAAAGCAGGGAAAATAATGACCTACTTGAGGCCTGACGCTAAATCTCAGGTAACTATAAAATATGACGAAAACAACAAGCCTATCAAAGTTGATACAATCGTTGTATCTACCCAACATGATGATTTTGATGAAGAATCTGTTATGCTTGCTAAGATCAAGCAAGATGTGATTGAAATTCTCATTCCACAGGTAAAAGCGCAACTCTCATCAGATCTTCAATCACTTTTTGGAGATGATATTATCTACCATGTAAATCCCACCGGTAAATTTGTTATTGGCGGACCTCATGGCGATACCGGATTGACAGGAAGAAAAATAATTGTTGATACATATGGTGGAAAAGGCGCTCATGGTGGTGGAGCATTTTCTGGTAAAGACCCATCAAAAGTTGACAGGTCTGCAGCATATGCCACACGGCACATTGCCAAAAATCTCGTTGCAGCGGGTGTGGCTGAAGAAATTCTTGTGCAGGTATCTTATGCGATTGGAGTAGCAAAGCCAATGGGTATTTATGTAAACACGTATGGCACTTCAAAAGTTGATCTGTCCGATAGCGAAATTGCCGATAAGCTGAGTGAAATATTTGATATGAGGCCAGCCGCCATAATAAAAAGGTTGAAACTTAAAAAACCTATTT
>JAUUZS010000398.1 GCA_030589835.1 Cyclobacteriaceae bacterium | reverse complement strand
GCGGTGTGGCAGAACATTACCCTGCCTGGTCTCCTGACGGCAAATCGCTGGCGTTTTGGAGCGATAAATCCGGGGAGTATGAATTGCACCTTAAGGACCTCGAATCCGGAAAGGAAGAACAGCTCACCAACTATGGAGCGGGGTACAGGTATCAGCTTTATTGGTCGCCAGACAGTAAAAAACTTGCCTTTGTCGATAAGGCCATGAAGATAAAGATTTATGAAATTGACAACAAAAGAACCCTGGAGGTTGACCAGGGGCTTAGCATGTATCAGGGAGTACTGCAGAACTTTAGCGTTTCCTGGTCGTCTGACAGCAAATGGATGGCACACAGCAGGGACCTCAAAAATAATAACATTGCTGTTTTCCTTTACAGCCTGGAAACCCATACCAAGCATCAGGTGACCAGCGGGTATTACAGCACTATGAATCCCGCATTTGATCCTGAAGGGAAGTATCTATATGTACTCACCAACAGAAGCTTTAGCCCGAATTACAGCGATCTGGATAACTCATTTATTTATCCTAATGCCACACAAATCGCAGCTATATCCTTGCGGAAAGATGTTGCCAGCCCCTTGGCGCCAAAAAATGATGAAGTGAAAATAGAGAAGGAAGAGGAAGAAAAAGCAGACAAGGACAATGGAAAAAATAAGAATAAAGATAAAAAGAAGGATAAGGATAAAGACAGCGATGATGATGCTGAAGAAGAAGTGACCCCTCTTGAAATAGATTTAGATGGATTTGAAAGTAGAATGGTTATCCTTCCGGAAAAAGCGGGGAATTACAATAATATCCAGGCCGTTAAGGGCAAGGTTGTATATCAGAAACATCCTAATACAGGGTCAGGTGATAATGGCAGCGCAGTAAAGTATTTTGACTTGGAAGAAAGGGAATCGAAAACGATCATAGGTGATGTGCATGGCTATCAGATCGCTGCAAATGGCGAGAAAATGCTGGTCATAAAAGGGAATTCACTCTCCATTATTGATGTGAAGCCGGATCAGAAAATGGATAAGATGCTGAGGACATCAGAAATGAAAATGATGGTGGATCCTAAGGCGGAGTGGAAGCAGATTTTTAGGGATGCGTGGAGGCTTGAGCGCGACTTTTTCTATGATGAAGGGATGCACGGCGTGAACTGGGATGAAATGTATGTGCGCTATGGAAAATTGATCGATGACGCGGCTACCAGATGGGATGTGAATTATATTCTCGGTGAGTTGATTAGTGAGCTAAATGCCTCCCATACTTACAAAGGCGGTGGTGATCAGGAGAATGGAAAAAATGTTAATGTTGGCTATTTAGGTGTTGATTTTGAGCTGAAGGATGGAGCATATATCATTAAAAAAATTCTTAAAGGGGCACCATGGGACATTGAAGCTAAATCACCCCTGGACATGCCGGGTGTTGAAGCTCAGGAAGGGGATTATTTACTTGCCGTAAATGGAGTTCCGGTCAGTGTGGATCAGGAGCCCTATGCTGCCTTTCAGGGCTTAGGGGGCAAAACGGTTGAGCTGACGCTGAACACCCAACCCATTATTGAAGGTAGCCGAAAAGTAATTGTGGAAACCATGAAAAGCGAAACCCGCCTGAGACACCTGATGTGGATCGAAGCAAATCGCAAAAAGGTTGATGACGCTACCGATGGCAAAGCAGGATATATTTATGTGCGCAGCACCGGCCGTGACGGTCAAAATGAACTGATAAGACAGTTCATGGCACAATGGGATAAAGAAGGTTTGGTAATTGACGAGCGCTTTAATAGTGGCGGTCAAATTCCGGATCGATTTGTAGAATTATTAAATCGTAAACCATTAGCTTATTTTGCCGTACGTGATGGCAAGGATTGGCAATGGCCACCTGTCGCCCATTTTGGCCCCAAGGTCATGCTGATCAATGGATGGAGTGGATCTGGTGGTGATGCATTTCCTGATTATTTCCGCAAAGCCGGTCTGGGGCCGCTTATCGGTACGCGAACCTGGGGCGGGCTCATCGGTATTTCAGGTATTCCTCAATTAATCGATGGCGGAGGTGTCACCGTGCCAACCTTCAGACAATATGACCCTGATGGCAGCTGGTTCAAGGAAGGCCATGGGGTAGATCCGGATATCGAAGTAAAGGAAGATCCAACTTCACTTGCCAAAGGTGGCGATACGCAGCTGGAAAAAGCGATCGAAGTGGTGCTGGAAGCGATGAAGAATAACGGGTATAAAAAGCCGGATCATCCTCCTGTTGAGGAACGGTAAAGAAGCTGTAAGTGAATAAAAGTTATAAGAAAAAATAAAAAGTAACCACGGAGGCGCAGAGACGCAAAGATTTCTCTGCAACTCTCCGTCTTTGCGGTTATTATAAAACCTTTGAGCTGTTTCTTTTAACGGTTCATGATGCCCTATAAATCCTACTTAATTACATCTTTCACAACGACAACACATACTCCGTAAGATTATTGATTTCGGATTCATTTAAAGGTTCATTCAGGCCGTGTTTCCCTTTCTTAAAGACATCTTTTACGTTGTTATATCGCCCATCATGGAGGTAGGGGGCGGTACGCCAAATCTCAATCAGCGTTGGAGTATCCCAGGTGTTCTGTTTGTCGTATTTCCCTAAAGTGCCCATTTCATATTGCTGCAAATTGGTGAAATAAGGACCAGAATGGCAATGGACACAATTTCTTTCTTCAAACAGCTTCTTACCGAGCAAAGCCGATTCCGATAGTTTTCCATTAATAAGATGCGGGCTTGGAACGGGTTTCAAAGACTTTAAGTAGGCATCAACTGCTTGCGCTTTTTCTTCCTCGGCATCGAAAAACTGAATGTATTTAAACCCGGCACGCACACATGCATTGGCATCTTCCCGAATTCCGGTGATCATGGCTGGTGGTGTGGAATGGGTGTAGAGCAAGCTCTTTGTATTCTTAGGATTTCCAATGCCGTCGTTCATCAAATCCCAGTTCAAGCCATCGACACGTCCGTTCCCTGGATGACAGCTCGCACAACTCTGCCATTGTTGAAAGCAGTTTTCGGCATTATGAAAAAGCATCTCTCCATAGCGTTCTTCAGAATGCGCAATATCCTTAGTGCCAATTTCAACAAAATGATTCTCTACCTTTCCATCTGTAAGCTTCACAACATCCAATCCATCAGAAAAATAACTTGTGATATAGAAGGTGTTGTGATAATTTGCAACCTGGATCGGTCCATTGCCTATCAGCTTTATCCTTTGGCGTACCGGGGCTAGAAAACTGAGCTCATTGGGAATATGTTCGAACAACACATGTACCGGCTCCATTTTGCTCGGATCTTCGAATATTTGTATATCATTTTCATTCTCGGAAACGGGCAAAATAGTCTGGCTGGAGTGCTGCTTACCTTTGGCACTTTCTATGCGCCGGTGCATGCCTAAGCGGTCTATCACAAACAGTTCATGAGTTCCTGATAAAGCTACGAAAAGCTTTTTCCCATCGTCAGAAACCGCCAAACCGCAGGGATTTGCTGCGCCCTTATAAATATCATCCAATAATACTGTGGTGAGCAGATTTTGTGTTTTGGTATCGATGATTGACATGGCATTCGTGTTGATCCAGCCTTTTTCGATCTGGCTTGTCAACACATTATACCTTCCGGTAAGGTGCGTGGCATAAATATAATTCCCATCTCTGGAGAACAGGATATCCTTCAGTGCAAAAGCCCCGTTGGGCAGTGCAATGTTTTTAATCATACGTAAACTGACTGCATCAATCAACGAAACATTTGCAGCAATATACGTTCCGGTTGCCGGCTGGGAGGGCAATAAATTGGCTACGGCCAATACCCTTCCGTCGGGGGAAAGCGCCAATGAAACAGGTTCACGGTCTACTTCAATTCGATTGATTTCTTTCTGGCTTATTAATTCGATGACTGAAACATCGTTACTAAACCTGTTGGCAACAAAAAGCATACCTGTCTTTTTTGAGATTGCCAGGCCTGAAGGCCCATGTCCGGTGGAGATACTTGCTCTTGCCTCGTCTTTTATAAGGTCATACACGTACAAATTAGCTTTACTGCCTTTGGCTCCCGCATAGAGTATTTGCTCCTTTTCGTCAACAATAATCCCGGTAACCGGAGAAGGCATCGGTATCAGGCGTGAAATCCTGGTAGTTTCGAGATCATAGACCGCTACTCCCGGAGAGGTTGCCAAACCAATGTAAATTTTATCTGTGCTTTTGTCGATATAGAGGTGTTCCGGCGAAAGGTACTCATCTGCAATGATGTCAAAACCGGTTGAGAAACCCAATACCAAAAAGGTCACTGAAAAAATTAGAAGGCGTTTATATTTAATTCGCATATATTTTGCTTTTGCAATTCGTATAGTTATCAATCTATTGTGAATATATATGTTGTACGATACAATCGCTTACACCGATAAACCTTCCAGAATCGATTTTATGACAGGCTATAACGGGACTAAAAAAAATGCTCCTATTTCATATCCCAATACATTTTATCCACTTTATATGGATCAATTTTTTCTATTGGCACATCATCTTCTATTACTCCAAAGCGCTTCATTTCACGGAAGTAATCCGGACTCACCACATATCCATCCATATCAAAGCGTTTTATGGATTCAAGATAATCGGATGAGTTCTTTACTGCATCGAGCATGGTGAGATATCCTTTGTCGGATG
>JAUUZS010000262.1 GCA_030589835.1 Cyclobacteriaceae bacterium | reverse complement strand
CGGGCCATCATGTGATGAACATTCCAATTCCTTTTGATCACTTTCAGCAGATAGAAGTATTGAAAGGCCCTGGCGCACGAATTTATGGTCAGAATGCTTTTGCCGGAGCGGTGAATTTCATCACGAAAGTCCCGGAAGATAGAAGAATTGGTCTGCGAACATATGGAGGAAGTTTTGGGAGTTATGGGGGGAATCTATCGCTTTCATTACCAATGGGAAATTACAAGCAATATGTTTCATTATCCAGGGATGCATCTGATGGCTACAGACATAACACGGATTATGGAATAAATAATATTTTTTATCAATCAGAATTACCCACGAAAGCGGGGAAATATGAGCTGATTTTTGGATTGACAGACAGAAAATTTGGAGCCAATGGATTTTATGCCAGTCCGGATTTTACGGAGCAATACGAAGAGGTTCGCACGAGTACCACGAGTTTATCGTATGAATCTGATTTAGGAAATTTTAAAATCAAACCAAGGATTTATTGGCGGTGGAACAGAGATAAATACCTTTTTATCCGAGACAATCCAGGAGTATATCAGAATTTACACACGACAAACACCTTGGGTGCAGAAATTAATTCCTCCTATCAGAGTGATTTGGGAAGCACAGGTTTGGGAATCGAATATCGAAAAGAAAATATTCAGGGTGATTGGCTTCGTGGAGGATCAGAATCCTTAAGTAATCTTGATGGATTTGAAAGAGAAAATTTTGGCATATATGCGGATCATAAATTCAAGTTTGGCGATCGGTTTGATGTGGTACCGGGCATTTACTTGAATTGGTATTCTGACTTTGGCTGGAATGCTTTTCCCGGTATTGATATGGGGTATAATGTTACGGATGAAATCAGGGTTTATGGAAATGTTGGTAAATCTTTCCGTGTCCCTACATTCTATGATCAATATTATAGCAGTCCAGGAGAACAGGGAAATCCGGATTTACAGCCGGAAGAAGCCGTCACCTATGAAGTCGGTTTAAGATATTTTGAGAGCGGAATATCTTTGGAGGGAAATTATTTTGTGAGAGATGCCAGTCAATTGATTGATTGGGTACTAAATCCAGTTGACGAGCTCTATCATGCACGAAACTTTCAAAATGTGACTACTCAGGGATTGGAATTAGCGATGAATATTAATTTCAATGAAATGATACGACCTGGCTTTTGGCTTTCTAATATTGATTTAAGCTATAATTATCTCGATCAGAATTTGGATGAACTTGAAAATATACAATCCCGATATGCCCTGGAACATATCAGGAATCAGCTCGTGTTGGGAATAGACCATAAAATAGTCGGAAAGGTGCAAAATAGCTTCAAGGCAAGATACATTGATCGCATCGAGCAGGAAGCATATGTCTTGCTCGATGATCGAATCTTTTATGAGCATAGCGAAAAATTCACAGCCTTTCTGGAAGTCGTAAACCTGACCGATCAACAATACACCGAAGTGATGACTCAAATGCCAGGAAGGTGGTTTAGAGTAGGGATAACGCTGAATGCCGGATTTTAGCATCTTAAAAAGCAACTAATGCAACATGTTAACGATGATTAAGCTGCTACTTTAATTCAATATTGTATGAAAGAAGAATAATAGAACAATAGAACAATTGAATTATGAAATAAAGGAAAAGTCTATAGCTCAAATGTATTTCAGAACGCTCAATTATATTTCTACATTCTTCATTCAAATGTTCAAATGTTCTTAATTCATTTTTAATCAACAGCAATTGACTTCCCACGCAGTGGCTTCAATTCCAAATTGATTTAGATTCTAATATTGAGTGTACTCCGAAAAGTATAATCCTGCCACGAATGCACGAGTATATTATTGTAATAGTCTGATTGTCTATTATATATAATTCTTAATTTTCACAAATTCACGAAAACTTTGTTTTCGGAGTGGACTCAATATTCTATTGTCACATATAGGAATCCAGAAAGGCAATTTTTTAATATGCCCGCAACTCACAACAATATGTGTTATCATTTGTTATTAAGAAAAACTTCTCCGTTTGTGATTTTTATAGCATCTCTTGAATAGGAAAAGAAGTGTTTAAATCGTTGTATTTTTTCTATATAACATGAATTAATGAATTATAAACCACCATTGTCGATTCAAATATTGGTAAGCGCTTTTTTCATCATGCTTTTAAGTGTGCCAATCATTTTAGGACTTAAATCAAAACCTGCTGAAAAAGTACAATCTAATGAGCAAACCAAAAATACTGCGCTTGATTTATTTGGTTTTTACCTGGAGGAGGTAAGCGAGGAGATCGGTGTGGATTTTGTCCATCAACCGCCAACTCTGGATGCGAAACTCGATCATATTTTGCCTCAGATTGCTTCTGTTGGTGCATCAATTTCGGTGTGTGATTTCAATAAGGATGGATGGAACGATTTTTACCTGACCACCAGCAAACATGGTGAACAAAATGCATTGTATAAAAATCTTAGGGATGGTGCTTTCGAAAATGTAGCGGAGGAACTTGGTGTTGGAAGTATAAATTTGACAGGGACAGGGGTGTCGATGGGCTCCGTTTGGGCCGATATTAACAATGATGGGTTTGAAGATTTATTTGTATATAAATGGGGTAAACCAGAATTGTTTTTGAATCATAATGGACAAGCGTTCGAAAATATTAGTTCAGCCGCCGGTTTGCCTGACTGGATAAATTCCAATTCCGCTATCTGGTTCGACTATAATAATGATGGGAATGTTGATCTTCTGATTGGAGGGTATTATAAAGCAGAGATTGATCTTTGGAACCTTGAAAACACCTCGATTATGCCAGAAAGCTTTGAATATGCAAGCAACGGTGGAAGGAATTATTTGCTTGAGAATAGGGGAGATGGCACGTTTAGGGATGTGACCTTTGAAAAAGGATTCACAAGTACCCGATGGACATTGGCCCTTGGTGCCATGGATGTTGATAATAATGGATACATGGATCTTTTTATCGCCAATGACTACAGTGTTGATGAATTGTATCTGAATATTGATGGTAACAAATTCATCGAAATTGGCAAACAATCTAAAATTGGATATGCACCAAAAAGCGGCATGAACGTATCTATGGCTGATGTGAAAAATGATGGAAATTTTAGTATTTATGTTTCGAATATCACCGAAATGGGGATTCTCCTGCAAGGAAATAATTTTTGGCAGCGAGACGAAAGCGCAGATCAAATCGAATATAGTAATAAAGCAGGAGCAATGGGAGTGGAGATTGGCGGGTGGAGTTACGGTTCCCAGTTTGGCGATTTGAATAATGACGGATATCAAGATCTGTATTTGGCTAATGGCTTTATTTCGGCAAAGAAAAACAATTCGTACTGGTATGATTATTCGAAGATCACCGGAGGAAACAAAACCATCATATCGGATGCACGCAATTGGCCGGCAATGGAAGGCAGAAGTCAATCGGGATATCAATCAAACAAAATATGGATGAATGGCAAAGAAGGAGTTTTTGCCGATGTATCGGAATATGTTTCTGAGATGCCCTCCTATGACAGCAGGGCAGTCGCAATGGCAGATCTTTGGAATCGCGGAGTGTTGGACGTGATTGTTGCAAATCAGAATAATAGAGTGGCTGTTTTAAAAAACCATATTCAGGAGGGAAATAATTGGGTCGGCGTTACTCTTGAGGGGACATTAAGCAATAAAAGTGCTATTGGCGCTAGGGTGACCCTGGTTTGGGATAATCATTCTCAATCCCAATTGGTATCAGGAGGTATCGGTTTTAGCGCTCAAAATCAACGGACTATCCATTTTGGCATAGGCAAAAGCACGGTAATTAAAAAGTTGATCATTATTTGGTCGTCAGGTCACGAGCAAATTATTGAATCATTGGAAATCAATAAAATCCATAATATTAAGGAGGAGAATGAAATCAGTTGATACGGCAATAAAATCAAAGAATTTGACATTTATAAAAGCGATAGGAGGGTTTCTGTCAAAATATATGGCTCCTATATTTATTTCATTGATTTTGCTGGTGGGGCATCTTTCATATGGAATATTGGAAGGCTATGAAACAATAATGATTGCGATTGGAACCAGCATTATCTTAGATTTGGTGGTAGGCAGGTTGTACACGGGCAAATGGAAAAACCTTGCCAGCGCTTACATTTCCGGGATTAGTGTGAGCATATTGATCCGGTCGACTTTTTACTGGCCTTATGCTTTGACCGCAGCCATTACAATATTATCCAAATATGTAATACGATATAAGGGCAGGCATATATGGAATCCATCAAATTTTGGTATTTCCTGGATGCTGTTTACGGCCCCACTTTATGTGGCCGGATTAAGTGTTCAATGGGGAAATAACCTTGTGGTGATGGCTGTGATCTGGTTGCTTGGCATGGTCATCGTATATCGCGCCAAAAAATTCCATGTTACCATCACTTATGTGATCAGTTTTATAGTTTTTGCTTTTATCAGAAGTATGATCACGCAAAACCCATTCCTTGCCGAGGTGGCGCCATTGACAGGCCCGATGTATCAGTTGTTTATATTTTTCATGATCACTGATCCACCAACAAATGTACGAAGTAAAAAAGGTCAGATGCTGGTGGTCTTTATTGTGGCCCTGGTGGAATTTATCTTAAGATTGAATCAATTTGTATATGCGCCATTTTATGCCTTAACGATTGTAGGCCCGGTGGCAAAATTTATTGATTTGCGCTTAGCGGCGAGATCAGTTAAATAGTGTCTGTCCATAAAGTCCGCTATCTGCGTTACGTTTGCTCTCAAAATGGTCATTCACCAAATGTAAACTCACATTTTTCGAGCTTCACAAGCCTTGATAGCAATCTTTCTGAATCAGACACCCATTTTATAGACAGACTCTAATTAGGATGTGTATTTGAACCACCGGGCTAATAAAATGTCTTATTTGATGGCATTTTCGATCCTAATATTTGAACTGCTTTTTGATGCCAGAACTCCATTTCAGATGTTCTGTAAAGATTTTCATACAACACACTTAAATTATATGCTGCCCGTCCTGCAATTTTAGGATCGGCACTTTTTGAAAGCTTCAATAACTCTTCTTCAACAGTTTGCCAATCTTGATTATTATATGCTTTAAATGCAATACTAAATTTATTGGTGTTGTAGAATTGATGTAACTCAGAAAAAGTTAAGGGGTATAATTTTTGAATAAATTTTCTTCCTAATTCATCCGAGATCAATCTGGTGTTTTTATCGGTTTTCCCCATGGATGGCCCGATAGTAAATAACCCACTGAAAACCATTCTCTCTTTATGAAGAATTCTTATTTCGTCATGTATTTTTTCAATTACCTTGCCTTCGTCGGTATAAATGGTGATGTAGGTATTGAGCACTAGGTCATAATAGGCGGTTTTGCTTTTTGATCCATCATCATCCTCAATAACCTCAATTTCCTTATCAAAATACAGATCATAGTTATCAAGGGTGAGTACATAATTTTGGTGGTAATCCCGACAAAGTTGGCGGGCAATTTCCGGCGACAAATTGAATGCAGGCTCATGGGCCGAATGGCTGGGCATTACCGTATCACTTAGTGACAAATGGTAATATCTGGAAGTGTCAAAACCTGCTTTCAAGCCACCTGTAAAACTTTGGAGGCCAATCTCATACACTTCGATTTTGTTTTTATTATTATAATCAAGATCATCAGGCTTAAAACGATTTACAAATAGAAATTCAGCAGATTCCTCCTGCAATGCAATTTCAGG
This sequence comes from Cyclobacteriaceae bacterium, assembly GCA_030589835.1. Next base: position 688 of record JAUUZS010000262.1, on the reverse strand, counting down.
AGGCAATGTTTTCTGCACAGAAACAAAAGAAGTACAAGAGCTAAAAATTACAGATATTATAATGCAAAAAGTATAAGTAAAATTGGTTTTCATTTTGTGTTCATTAATAATTGTATCCTTGAAGATCTATAATAAAAGATGTTTTATATGCAGTCTGCAATGTTTCATCCCTGAAACAATTTACTAATATTTAAAGTGAAATAAAACATTAATCAGATTATGGAATTGAACGCTCAACAACTCCATAATAGTACATTATCAAATATAATCACCCCTTTAAGAAGACAATAAGTCAATTACAGAAGTAGTTCCATTAAGGATCGAATTATACCGTTTCAATGACTAGTTGTAATCTTCCATTTTTCTTGTTATTCTTTGGAATACAAGTGCAAGAAAATGGAGATGGGGCAAGAAGGCATGATGCGCATATTTAAGGCGGATTATATACCATATGGCTCAATGGCGAAATAGGAATCGGATGCAGCAATCGAAAAAGCTCCTGTCGGCCAGCAATTGCATGCTGGCAGAGTGATGGAAATAAAATTTAGAAATATTAAGTTTGCTGAGTTTTAACCGGGGTTATGGATTTCTGTGAAGAATTCTTTTTCTGAGCGCTTAAATTACTTGCCTACACACAAAAATCAGAACTTCATTCTTGGCTGAGGCGTTGCATCCAGTCCCACAAAAT
>JAUUZS010000491.1 GCA_030589835.1 Cyclobacteriaceae bacterium | reverse complement strand
TCAGGGGTATTTGTTTCTCCTGCCAATCAAAATTGTCGAGGTTTGCATATAGGGCAAAGAAAGAATAGGTATTTTGCAAAGTACCGAAAAACCTTCTTTGCACCTCCTGGATCCCACCTTCATCAAATTTCAGGTTGTCCCAGGGGTTGGCATTACTGATCATGTACCAGCGCGTGGCATCAGCTCCATATTTGGCCAATGTTTTGAATGGGTCAACTGCATTCCCCAGGCGCTTCGACATTTTATTGCCGTCTTTATCCAACACCAATCCATTGGATATCACATTCTTAAATGCCACACTGTCAAAAAGCATTACAGCTATGGTGTGCAGGGTAAAAAACCAACCGCGCGTTTGATCTACTCCTTCAGCGATAAAATCTGCCGGATATTTACTTTTAAATAGTTCTTCGTTTTCAAATGGATAATGCCACTGCGCATAGGGCATTGCCCCTGAGTCGAACCATACATCGATCAGATCAGGCTCTCTGGTCATTTTTTCTCCTGATGGCGCTACAAGGAAAATATTATCCACGTATGGCCGGTGCAGATCAAAATCATCCGGAATTTGAGCCTCCATGAAACCCGCTTCGATGGCTTTGGAAACTTCCTCCTTTAATTCAGCAATAGAACCAATGCATATCTCTTCTTTTCCATCTTCTGTTCGCCAAATTGGTAGGGGAGTCCCCCAAAACCGTGACCTGCTCAAATTCCAGTCCACAAGGTTCTCCAGCCAATTTCCGAATCTTCCTGTCCCTGTAGATCCGGGTTTCCAGTTAATGGTTTTATTTAGTTCAACCAGTTTATCTTTATAAGCGGTGGTTTTTATAAACCACGAGTCCATAGGATAATAAAGCACAGGCTTATCTGTTCTCCAGCAATGCGGATAGGAGTGTACATATTTTTCTACCTTGAACGCTTTATTGTCTTCTTTCAGCTTGATTGCAATGCGTACATCTGTTGACCGGTAATTCGGATCACTCTCATCTTCTCCGGTGTAGTTTTTTACGTACATCCCTGCAAAGTCAGTGATTTCTTTTACAAATCTCCCTTGCTTATCAACTATCGGTCCGTCTTTACCATTTTCATCTTTTACTAAAACTCCGGGCACCTTATGCTTCTCACTTATGCGGTAGTCATCTGCTCCAAATGTTTTGGCTAAGTGAACGAGTCCTGTGCCATCATCAGTAGAAACAAAATCTCCGGCCAATACGGTAAGTGCCGGTGATGCTAAAGGAACATAAGGCATGAGCTGCTCATATTCCATACCGACAAGATCATTGCCTTTGTAGTGCGCTACAATTGCCCACGGTATAAGCTTATCTCCCGCTTTGTAATCTTCAAAACTTAATTTCTCAGTTTTGGAGCTAAAAAAGGCTGATACACGATCCTTGGCAAGGATCACGTTTATGGGTTCAAATGTGTATTGATTGAAAGTCTTAACTTTCACATAGTCTATCTTATGCCCAACGGCCAGTGAATTATTGGCAGGTAATGTCCAGGGTGTGGTGGTCCAGGCCAGGAAATAATCGTTTTCGGAAGTTTTGATTTTGAACTGAGCAACAATCGAAGTGTCTTTGACATCTCTGTATGCACCAGGTTGATTTAATTCATGGGAACTTAATCCTGTCCCTGCTGCAGGCGAATAAGGCTGGATGGTATAGCCCTTGTAGAGCAGTCCCTTATCGTAAAATTTCTTGATCAGGTGCCACAGGGTTTCCATATATTTCCTGTCGAAAGTGATATATGGATGATCCAAATCCACCCAATATCCCATTTTTTCGGTGAGGTCATCCCATTCGCTTTTAAATTGCATGACCGCCTCGCGGCATTTTTGGTTGTATTCTTCGACCGATATTTTCTTTCCTATATCCTCTTTGGTGATGCCCAGTTGTTTTTCTACCTGAAGCTCAACAGGAAGCCCGTGCGTATCCCAACCGCCCTTCCGCTCTACCTTGTATCCTTTAAGCGTTTTAAATCTGCAGAAAATATCTTTGACGGCACGTGATATAACGTGATGGATTCCGGGAGTTCCATTGGCAGAGGGTGGCCCTTCATAGAATGAATATTCTTTTTGCCCTCGTCTATTTTCCAGGGAGGCCTCAAAGATGTTATTCTTTTTCCAATGCGAAAGCATATCAACCCCCACTTGAGCTAAATTCAGATTTTTATTTTCTCTGTACTTCACTTTTCAAATAATCAATGTCAATTACTTATCTATTTTGCAATTTGTTTGATGCATTCATCCCGTTCTCGCCAATTTTAATTTTAGCAAGATTAATCTCCTCATCTTCATCTTCTTGATAGAATTCATCGTAGTGCTCTATCAATGGGTGTGCATCTTCTTTGCGTTTTCCATCGTCAAAGACCATTAGTAAAGCCGGCAGGACGATAAGATTTGCAAACATCGCAATAAGTAAGGTGGTAGAAGTTAATACCCCAAGCATGGTTGTGCCAATAAATTCGGAAGCACTGAAAATGATAAAGCCGGCAAACAAGACAATGGAAGTGTAAATCATGCTGGCGCCTGTTTCCCGGATACTCCTACTTATTGCCAATGGAACGAAAAAATTATTCGCAAAAAGCTCTTGTCTGTATTTTGCCAGAAAGTGAATGGAATCATCAACAGAAATGCCAAATACAACACTAAATATCAAGACGGTGCTCGGCCTTAGTGCGATGTCAAAATATCCCATAATACCGGCAATCAAGATGAGTGGGATAAAATTGGGTATTAGTGAAATAACAATCATTTTTGGGTTCCTGAAAAGAATTCCCATGATGATAGCAATGATGACAAATGCCAAAATAAGGCTTAACCTCAGGTTCTGCACTAAAAATTTATTCCCTTTTACAAATAGCAATGTAGTTCCTGTTGCTTTCGCCTTAATATTTGTACCCTTAAATAACTCATCGATCTTTTTGTTTACCACATTATCCAACAGTGAATCAAGCTTTATGGATCCAATATCAGCTACTTTGAGTGAAATACGCATGATCTGCTGATCTTCATCCACGAACGATTTCAGCAAAGAACTCTGGCTTTTATCGCCGGAAAAATACCTCAAAATAAAATTCCTGTCCGATCGTGTCGGCAAGCTATAATAATCAGGATTGTTATTGTAAAATGCCTGACGCGAAGCTTTGAGCATACTTACAACGGATACAGGTTTAGAAATATATTTTTGTTGATCTAAAAAATCTTCGAGTTCACTTACTTTTTCTAAAAAACTTTGCCGTAAGACCCCTTTTTTCCTGCCTGCATCAACGACAATCTCCAGAGGCATGATGCCGCTAAAGTTTTTCTCAAAAAACTTAAGATCTTTTTTTACCTGGCTATTTTCGGGGACATCATCCACAATAAAGGTTACTGCCTGCAGTTTAATAATTCCAAAAAAAGCAATAATAACGACTACACCCGTAAATGCAAACACTCTGTATCGGTGGCGATGCACCATTAAATCGAGCGTAGTGAGCGCTAAATCCAGCATTTTAAATTTCAAATGTTTTAGCTGCTTTCCATGAGGTGTTGGCAAATAACTAAATACTGCCGGGATTAATATAATGCTGACAAGAAAAGTCGCCATGATATTGATGCTTGCCACAAGGCCAAACTCCTGTAAATCTTTGATCCCCGTAAATGTCAACACCAGAAAACCTACGGCTGTGGTAAAATTGGTAATAAAAGCTACAAGGCCAATTTTCCTGATAACATGGCTCAGCGCCCTCACTTTATTGCCGTGACTGCTGATTTGCTGATGATACCTATTGAGTAAATAAACACTGTTTGGGATTCCGATTACCACAATTACGGGAGGCAATAATCCAGTAAGTATAGTTATTT
>JAUUZS010000101.1 GCA_030589835.1 Cyclobacteriaceae bacterium | reverse complement strand
TTGGGTATTCCAATGAACAGGTTTTTTTTAGATTTACGTATCTCCAGTAAAGCTTCTTGTGGATAGAGCTGACTCTCTTTTGCCAGTTCTTCAAAACCTGATTTAGGATTATCTGCCATAGTGCTCAATGTTTATTTCCCTTCCTATATTAGAAGTAATGCTAATGCTCACTTTTAGATATTTGTCCGGTAATAACGATGGGATTTTCTGTGGCCATTCGATAAAACACAGGTTCCCGGAATCAAAATATTCATCAATACCGATGTCCATTGCCTCTACTTCATTTTTAATCCGGTAAAAATCAAAATGATAAAATATTTCATCACGGAGGTTCCTGTATTCGTTAACGATACTGAATGTTGGGCTGTGCACATTGTCTTCGATAGCAAAATGGCCGGCAAGGACTTTGATCAATGTAGTTTTTCCTGAGCCCATTTCTCCATAAAAAACCCAAATATTATTTTTGCCTGAATATTTTATAATTTCTTTAGACACCCTTTTAAGGTCTTTTTCAGAATCAACAATCAATTGCACTTTCTAATATTTTATCGGTTTTTTGAAGATAGCGAAATAATGGGAATTATCATTTCTTCCATTGATAATCCTCCATGCTGAAAGGTGTCGTTGTAGTATTTTACATAATAATTGTAGTTGTTGGGATAGGCAAAAAAGTAATCTTCGGTAGCAAAAACATAGGTTGACGACACATTGATTTTTGGTAAAAATATATTCTCCGGCTTTCGGACAACAAAAGCCTTGTCGTTTTTGAAACCAAGGTTTTTGCCAAGTTTATATCTTAAATTGGTATTGGTATTTCTGTCGCCCACAATTTTAAAGGGTTTTTTTACCCGTATGGTACCGTGGTCTGTTGTCAGGATCACTTTGCATTTGGTGCGGGAAATTTTTTCTATTATTTCCAAAAGTGGAGAATGCAAAAACCATGACCTTGTCAAAGATAGATATGCACGTTCGTCTGGCGCCAGTTCCCGGATCACTTCCATCTCAGTACGCGCATGCGACAGCATGTCCACAAAATTGTAGACAATGACGTTCAACTCGTTGTTATACAGATTGTTAATGTTGTCGGCCAGGTTTTTTCCTTGCGCATTATTTTTAATCTTGTTATAGCTCCACTTGATATTGAGTTTTTGTTTTTTGAGTTGCTGTTCCAGAAACTTATCTTCAAAGTTATTTTTGCCACCTTCAGCATCTTCCCTAACCCAAAAATCGGGATGATATTTTTCCATTTCTGATGGCATCATGCCCGAAAAAATAGCGTTCCTGCAATAGGCAGTGGTGGTGGGCAAAATAGAATAATAACTCTCCTCATTATCAAGGTTAAAATAATCCTGGATATGCCCTTGAAGAATTTTCCATTGGTCAAAACGTAAATTGTCAATCACAATAAAGAAAAGCGGCATTTCATTATTAAGCTCCGGAAATACTTTTTTTCTCATCACTTCATGAGAAAGCATTGGCCGTTCACTTTCCGGGTCATTGAGCCACTCTTCGTAGTTTTCCTTCACAAATCTGGAAAAATTTAGGTTGGCCTCGTTTTTTTGCATTTCAAGAACTTCTGCCATATCGTTATTTCCGGCACTCGACATTTCCAGTTCCCAAAAAATCAGTTTTTTATATATTTCAGCCCACTCCTCATGGTTTAGATAATCGTTGAATGCCATGCTGATGTTTCTGAAATCTTGCTGGTAACTCAGGTTTGTGCGTTCAGAAACCAGTCGCTTATTGTCCAGAAGTTTTTTGACAGAAAGTAAAATCTGGTTTGGGTTTAATGGTTTAATAAGATAATCAGCAATTTTTGAGGCAATTGCTTCTTCCATAATATGTTCTTCTTCACTTTTAGTGATCATCACAACTGGAATATCGGCGTGGGTGGCTTTTATTTGGGAAAGAGTCTCAAGGCCGGTCATGCCAGGCATGTTTTCATCCAAAAAACGATATCAAAATTATTCTCTTCAATCTCATCGAGCGCATCCGGGCCACTGGTTACCGGAGTGATCTCGTATCCTTTTTTAGTTAAAAAAAGGATGTGGGGCTTCAATAATTCTATTTCATCATCAGCCCATAAAATCTTATATCTTTGCATGACAGAATTTCTATAATTATATATTTTGCAATAAGCATTAAAATTAATCAATAAAAGGATTTGAATAAGAAAAAAATCATTAATGATCCCTTATACGGATTTATTAGTATTCCCAATGAGCTGAGTTACGACATTATTAATCACCCCTATTTTCAAAGGCTCAGAAGGATTAAGCAACTGGGCATGACAGATTTTGTGTATCCAGGAGCCTTGCACACCAGGTTTCATCATGCCCTTGGCTCCATGCACCTCATGAATGAAGCCCTCAATAACTTGAGACTTAAAGGGGTGGAAATATCGAATGAAGAATACAATGGGGCCTTAATCGCTATTCTGTTGCACGATGTTGGTCACTCACCTTTTTCGCATGCGCTCGAAAACGAGCTGGTGCTGGGACTTGATCATGAACAAATTTCCTTAATTATAATGAGAGAACTCAATCGCCAGTTTGGCGGGGAACTTGATTTGGCGATAAAAATTTTTAAGGGAGATTATAATCGGAAGTTTCTGCATCAATTAGTATCGAGCCAACTGGATATTGATAGGCTGGATTATCTGAACAGAGATAGCTTTTTTACCGGGGTCGTTGAAGGAAGGATTGGGGCAGAAAGAATAATCAAGCTTCTGAATGTGCATAATGATGAATTGGTTGTCGAAGAAAAGGGCATTTATTCAATAGAAAATTTTCTTAGTGCAAGAAGACTGATGTATTGGCAAGTGTACATTCATAAAACTACTGTGGGCATTGAGAAAATGCTGATACAAATCATAAGAAGGGTAAGGAAGTTGGGAGACAGAAACCACCTTTCTCCAGGGCTGGATTTATTTATCAATAATGTCATCACACCAAAAATGATCGAAGAGGATAAAAGTGTTTTTGAGGCATTTTGCTATTTGGATGACTACGATATATTGGGAGCCATAAAATGGTGGTATCACAGTGAAGATCAGGTATTGTCTCAGCTTTGTAAAATGCTACTCGAAAGAAAACTTTTTAATGTGAGTCTTTCGGAGGTACCGTCAGACAAAAAGATGCTACAAGATCTCAAGGAACGTGTAATTTCCTTATATGGAATAAAGGCCAGTCTGGTTAAGCATTTTGTGGTGGAAGGAACAAAAAGCAACTCTGCATATATTGGTGGTGATCAACAGATTAACATGATCACAAAGTCAGGAAAAATTGTAGATATAGCTTATGCTTCTGATTTGCCAAATATAAAAGCTATGCGGAAAATTGTAAAAAAACACTATCTATGCTGGCCGAAAAATATATCTTTGCATACGTAATTTAAAATCTCCAAAATAAGCTCACAATTATTTCATTATCAGCACTTTTCTAAATCAATAATACATGGAATTTACTATAGATCAAATCGCTGCAATGCTGCACGGCGAAGTGGAAGGTAACGGACAGGGAAAGGTAAAAACCATTGGCAAAATCCAGGATGCGAAAAAGGGAGCCATTACCTTTCTTTCAAATCCAAAATATGAAGAATTCCTTTATTCCTCTGAAGCATCAGCAGTCATTGTTAAAAAAGACTTTCAAGCTACAAAGCCTTTTCAAGCAACACTTGTCAGAGTTGATGATCCATATTCCGGTTTCACTCGATTGTTGGAAGAATATGATAAAATCACAAGTTTCAGCAAAATTGGCGTAGAAGATCCTTCGTTTGTTGCAGAGCATGCAGAACTAGGTGAAAACATATACAGAGGAGCCTTTTCATAGATAGGAGCCAATGTAAAAATTGGGAAGAATGTAAAAATTTATCCCCACGCATATATAGGAGATAATGTGACGATTGGAGATAATTGTATTTTTTATTCGGGAGCAAAGATTTATGCTGATACCGTAGTTGGCAATAATTGCATTATTCATTCCGGCGTAGTGATTGGCAGCGATGGTTTTGGTTTCGCTCCACAACCAGACGGCTCATACAAAAAAATACCTCAACTTGGCAACGTAATTCTACGGGATAATGTTGAAATTGGCGCCAATACCGTTATTGACTGTGCCACACTAGGCAGCACCATTCTTGATGAAGGAGTGAAGCTGGATAGCCTTGTTCAGATTGCACACAATGTAGAGATTGGAGCAAATACTGTTATTGCGTCACAGACAGGGATATCGGGATCAACTAAATTTGGTAAAAACTGCATTGTTGGTGGGCAGGTTGGCGTCGTTGGGCATATAGAGATTGCTGATCGGGTTATATTGGGAGCCAAAACCGGTGTATCAAAAACGATTAAAGAGAAGGGTTCAGTTAAATGGGGAACTCCTGCAATGGACCATAAAGATCATATTAAGAGTTATATCATTTTCCGTAAACTGCCAGAATTAAGCAAAAGAGTTAACGAACTTGAAAAAAAAGTGCTAAATTTGCCCGCTAATCAGTAATTGGTGCATGCATTTAAAACAACACACGATAAAAAAGCCGATCACATTGAGTGGGGTCGGCCTGCATACAGGAGTCGATGTACACATGACTTTTTTGCCAGCCAAGCCAAATCATGGTATTAAATTTCAGCGAATAGACTTAGATGGTCAGCCCATAGTAGATGCTGATGTTGATAATGTTGTTGATCTTTCGAGAGGGACGACTATCGAGCAAAATGGGGCAAGAGTGAATACTGTGGAGCACACCATGGCAGCTCTTGTAGGTATGGAAATCGACAATATTATAATCCAGCTCGATGGGCCGGAACCTCCCATCATGGACGGCAGCTCCAAAATGTACGTCGAGGCACTGGAAAAAGTTGGCACTGAAGAACAAAACGCTTTAAGGAATTTCTTTGCCGTTCCGGAAAGTATTTTTTATAAAGATGCATCAAGGGATGTGGAGATTGCTGCATTGCCATTGGATGACTATCGCGTGACCGTGATGATTGATTATAAATCACCGGTACTGGGCAGTCAACATGCCTCAATTACAGATATTTCACAGTTCAAAAAAGAAATTGCTTCGGCACGGACTTTTTGCTTTCTCCACGAGTTGGAAATGCTATTTAAAAATAACCTCATAAAAGGTGGTGACCTGGATAATGCTATCGTAGTGGTAGACCGGGTCGTGGAAGAAGGTGAACTGGATTATTTAGCCAAATTGTTTAATAAGCCCAAGGTAATTGTAAAGGAAGAGGGAATACTCAATAATATAGAATTGAGGCATAGCAATGAACCTGCCCGCCATAAATTGCTCGACGTAATGGGGGATTTGGCGCTTGTAGGCCGGCCACTTAAGGCTCAAATACTAGCCGCCAGGCCGGGTCATGCGGCAAATGTTGGATTCGCTAAAAAAATAAAGCGAATGATGGAGCAACAGGAGCATGCCAGTATCCCAAATTATGACCCCAACTTGCCGCCGGTTTATGATATAAATCAAATTAAGGAAATTTTACCTCATAGCTATCCTTTTTTATTGATTGATAAGGTTATTCATTTGGATGACTCCACCGTAGCAGGGGTGAAAAATGTAACCTACAATGAGCATTTTTTTCAAGGGCATTTCCCCGGGAATCCTGTAATGCCAGGAGTATTAATTGTGGAGTCTATGGCTCAGATAGGTGGGATATTTGTTTTGAATACCGTTCCTGATCCGCAAAATTATTGGACCTATTTTTTGAAAATAGACGATTGCAAGTTTAGAAGACCTGTAGTGCCAGGAGATACAATGATCATCAGATGTGATTTGCTCGAGCCTATAAAGAGAGGTATTGCAAAAATGAGAGGCCGCGCATTTGTTGGCAATAAACTGGTCACCGAAAGTAATATGATTGCAAGTATTGTTAAAAAGAATCAATGAATCAACCCTTAGCATATATACACCCCGAGGCGAAAATTGCAGATAATGTAGTTATAGAACCCTTTGCAACCATTCATAAAGATGTTGAAATAGATGAAGGAACATGGATAGGTTCTAATGTTTCTGTCATGGAAGGTGCCCGAATAGGGAAAAATTGTAAGATTTTTCCCGGTTCTGTAATCTCTGGGATTCCCCAGGACAGAAAATTTCAAGGTGAAAAAACAACTGCTGAAATCGGTAATAATACCATTATTCGAGAGTTTGTAACCATAAATAGAGGCACGATTGATAGGCACAAAACAGTCATAGGCAGCAATTGTCTTATATTGGCTTATGTCCATATTGCACATGATTGTCAAATCGATGATAGTGTCACCCTGGTTAATTCGGTTCAGTTGGCAGGGCATATTCATATTGGGGAATTCGCTACTATAGGAGGAGCCTCAGCTATACATCAATTTGTGAGTGTTGGAGCTCATGCTATGATCGCAGGTGGCTCACTCGTACGAAAGGATGTTCCGCCTTATGTGACCGCAGCACGCGAACCACTGGGATACGCCGGAATCAATTCCATCGGATTGAGGAGAAGGGGTTTTTCAAATAAAAAAATTAATGAGATACAGGAGATTTATCGCCGGATATATTTGAAAGGAATGAATAATTCTAAAGCCCTTGATGCTATTCAAATGGAAATGTCCAGTTCAAAAGAGCGTGATGAGATCCTCAATTTCGTGCGCAATTCTGACCGTGGCGTAATGAAGGGCTATAGCAATAAACCTTGAACTGACCAATTGATATTGAATGGAGATTCAACTGAAAGATGTTGCAAAAAAGTTCAATAAAGAATGGATTTTTAAACATGTAAATCTCAAGCTGAATCAGGCTGATATCATTGCCATCACCGGTCCTAATGGAAGTGGAAAGTCAACCCTCCTTCAGGTTATCGCTGGTAGTTTGTTGCAGACTGCAGGAACCATTCATTATACCTCCGGCCAAAATCCAATTGATCCGGACAGCATTTACAAATACCTTTCGCTCGTAGCCCCTGCAATGAGTCTTCCCGAAGACTTCACCCTTCAGGAGTTTCTCGCCTTTCATTTTAAGTTTAAGCAATTAAAAAGTGATATTGAATTAAGTGAACTTCCCGGCATTTTCAGGTTGGAAAAGGCAAAGGACAAATACATTAAAAATTTTTCTACGGGTATGAAGCAAAGACTTAAATTGGGAATTGCATTTTATGCTGACACCCCTTTATTACTTCTTGATGAGCCGGCAACAAATCTTGATGCCAGTGGTTTTAGTTGGTATATTGAAGAAATCGATAAAGTTTTAAAAGAAAAATTGATATTTGTGTGTTCTAATAGAAAGGAGGAATTTGAATTTTGCAAAAAATTCATCGATATTTTGGATTATAAAAACTAAAGTTTTCATTATGTTCATTTTTTCATCATTTTAAAAGTATATAGTATGAAAAGTATAAACTCATTATGTTCAATCCTTGTGATTTTTGTTTTATCACTACTTTATAGTTGTGGAAATAGTGATACTACATCATTAAAATCACCAGAGCAGGAGGCAAAAATACTTGACGAAGGATCACCCTGGGGAGGCCCTGGAAACGTTGAGGTTTTGGCCAGCCCATCAGGCGTCCTAGCTACTGATTTAGAGAATTTGCAAGTCTCCTTTGAGACATCATCGGGAGCGGATGAGTGGGCGCCAACATTCTTTGAGGCTTCCGGTGCAGAGGATTTTTTATCTACCGATAACGCAACATGGATCTGGACGGGTTCTGGAACGGATAACATCTCACTAAGCGAAGCCTCAGTAGCCGAACTCACCAGTGTGGATGTTACGGAAGAAACAGTCACATTTTCATTTGAAGTAAATCCATCGAGCAGTGGAGGGCGAATTACCGGAATCGACGGAGCCTACACCGTACGACTTAAGTAACAATGAACAAAAACTTTCCTGACCCCACATTGGTCTGGATCAGAAAAGCAGATATTACGAATGAATGGCCAGGTAATTCTGGAATGCTAAAAGTTACTGAATAGATTATTTTAGGCTGCTATACTCCTTAACCTCGTCAATAAAGCACTTAACTTTGTCTGCTTCCATATCCGGATAAACTCCATGTCCTAGATTGGCAATGTGCCTGGAACCACCAAACTGATCCAGCATTTTCCGGGTTTCAGACTTTACCATCTCAAAATCACCATAGAGGGTTGCAGGATCAAGGTTGCCTTGCAGGGTTTTGTCAGGGCCGATCAGGCTTCTGGATTCTGCAATATTCATGTTCCAGTCCAAGCCAACCACATCACAATTCGTATTTCCAATTGCTTTTCTGGACTCATAAGCTCCTTTGGCAAATACGATTACTGGAACTTCGGTAATGGCGTCAACAATTTTGGAAATGTATTTTAAAGAAAAACCGTCATATTGACCGGCGGGCAATATTCCTGCCCACGAATCAAAAACCTGAACTATATTTGCCCCTGCAGCAATCTGATTTTTCAGATATCTGATGGTGCTGTCTGTAATTTTGTCCATTAATTTATGGGCAAATGATGGGTATTTGTACAGTATTTTTCGTGCATTAGAAAATGTCTTGCTGCCCTTTCCTTCTACCATATAGCAGAAAATAGTCCATGGTGCCCCTGCAAATCCAATAAGTGGCACCCGGCCATCCAACTCTCTTTTCGTAACTTTTATCGCTTCGATGACATATCCGAGGCTATCCTCATCTGCAATTTTGAGTTTGTCAAGGTCGTCCTCACTTTTTACGGTTTCCGGGAAAAATGGCCCCTTACCTTCTTCCATAGTATAAGGCAAACCCATAGCCTCAGGAACAACAAGAATATCCGAAAAAATAATGGCGGCGTCAACGCCAAGAATGTCAACAGGTTGTATGGTTACCTCCGCTGCCCGATCAGGGGTTTGAACCAATTCGATAAAACCCGAAAGTTTACCTCTTACCTCCCTGTATTCCTTCAATATCCTTCCTGCCTGCCGCATTACCCAAACAGGTGTTCTTTCCGTTTTCTCTCCTCTGGCGGCCCGTAGCAGCAGATCATTTTTTATTTCCATAAAATTTATATTAAATGTTGAAAGGAAAGGCAAAATTAACGTTTTCTGTTTTATTTTTATGAATAATTTTTGAAAGCTTTAATTATGCCAACATTATGAGTAAAACTATAATTTTTTCTGATAAAGCCCCTGCTCCAATTGGGCCCTACAGTCAGGCAGTTCAAGTTGGAAATACGCTTTATGTTTCAGGGCAAATTCCTGTTGATACAAAAACCGGCCAATTGGTGACAAATGATATTGCCAGCGAGACAAGCCAGGTAATGAAAAATATTTGGTCTATTTTGAATGCCGCAGGAATGGATTTCAGCAATGTGGTAAAATGCAGCGTTTTTGTTACCGATATGAGGGACTTTTCGATCGTCAATGCTATGTATGAAAAATATTTCGATAGCGATCCCCCAGCTCGTGAAACGATTGAGGTTTCCGCTTTGCCAAAAGACGTACATGTAGAAATTTCATGTATCGCAGTCGATCAGTGATCTCATTTTATCCTTTCGGCAGAGAGACCAAATTAGTTGCGTTTTCACAAAAACAGCTTATTGACCATCTCCACAAATATGTAAAACCTCTCAAAGGAGAAGCAGAAGAAAGCGAGTCAAAGGATTATATTTTTAATGGGAGTTGGAATGAGGAAGAATTTTCTATATCCATAAAATTGAAGGTTTCCAATAATTTTATTCCGATAATCAAAGGCGATTTTCTGAGCTCGGACGAGGAGACATTAATCCGCCTGACCTATGAGCTCTTTCCGGCGACGAAAAAATTACTGCTGTTTTGGACAATCGTGACACTATTGATTACAGTATTTTTTATTGGATTATATCAGGCTTGGATATACGGTGCTATAAGTTTTGGTTTTTGCCTGGTGAATTATATCCTGAGCAGGGAAAACTTCAAAATCCAGCTTAGAAAGAGCAAAAAAATGCTTGACAAAATGTTTTCATGATTTTATTTCTTATTAGCATCTGGGCATTATTTTGTACCTTTGTTAAATATCAATAACGTATATTTTATTTTT
>JAUUZS010000130.1 GCA_030589835.1 Cyclobacteriaceae bacterium | reverse complement strand
TTTAATAAAAAAAGTCATCCGGTACAGTATTTGACCGGATGACCTTTTATTTAAATTCTAAATTGACTCCTGTACCCTAATAAAGAGGATTTTGGATCAATGTCGTGTTACGATTCATTTCGTCCTGTAGAATAGGTAATAAGTTAGTCTTATCAGCCCATCCACGAGCCTGACCAACTTCCCTGGTAGAGTAATTAACGCTTCCATCAGAGAGTTCATCAATGACGATGCCTTCAGTATTTTTATATACATCAGCACCAATCAACCAGCGTCTTACGTCAAAGTAACGCGACTGCTCATTAAACATCTCTATGCGTCGCTCATTGCGTATCCTTTGCCTCAGTGCATCTCCGGTTTCTGTAATATCCGGCATACCTGCACGGGAACGAAGCATATTCAGATAGGTTTTGGCTTCGCCATCCTGATCAAGTTCATTACACGCCTCTGCATAGTTCAGGTAAATTTCGCCGAGTCTGAAGAAATGCCATGGCACTTCCTGGTTAGCACCTGCATATGCAAATTCCGGATCAACAGATATGTCAATGGTTTTACGTAAGTAATAGCCTGTATATC
The DNA here is from genome assembly GCA_030589835.1 of Cyclobacteriaceae bacterium. Next base: position 8,606 of record JAUUZS010000130.1, on the reverse strand, counting down.
CACCATTCCATGTTTGCTGTGGTCCCTGACGCGTATCTACACCATATTTAGCTACATCATTTTGATCTGCTGTCATCCCATTATAGATCGTTCGTATACTGATTGTATTTGTCGGATCATAACTGGCCGTACTTGATGGACGTTGTCTCCACGGAGCTCCATCATAAAGAATGGAAGCGTAGAAACGCGGATCACGGTTTTCGTATGGAGCAGCCGCATGTACCGGATTGCTCCAATCGAATCGTGTACCATCATCCATTTCATAATCATCTACCAATGCCTGAATTGGGGTATTACCCGCCCAGGCAGAATACCCATTAGGTCCATTGAATAATGGTGAATGGGTATTGCTATCTTCAGAATCCCATCCATTTGAGGCAATAAAATACCGACTGAAGATGTGCTCCTTACTGCTCTTTTCTACAAAAAGATTGGTGTAGTTCTCAAATGGAGTTTTAGTTGCATCATCCTCTAGCTGAAAATCTAAATCCATAACTGCTTTGGCAGCAGCTTTTGCAGCATTCCAGGCTGCAGTTCGGTCTCCTCCGATGGTTACCAAATTCTCTTGTTCAAAGCTGCCGTACCATTTCACATGCACTAAATCACTGGCCGCCCATAGCAATATCCTTGATTTTAAGGCTAAGGCACCGCTTCTGTTGGCCCTACCCAAATTTGAACCTTCCTGTCGAACCGGTAAAATTGCGGCAGCAGCATCTGCATTGGCAACGATATGATCGATACACTCCTTCAGAGTATTCCTTGGAATTTCAAATTCATCTTCCAAACCAAAGGTACGTGTAACAATGGGAACACCGCCATGTAGCCTTACCAGATTATGGTAGTAATAGGCAATCAGGAAATGCACTTCACCTTTTAGCCTGGTACGCCATGCTTCATCGGTAAAGGGAACATCATCGATGTTTTCCATGAACAACATGGCATTCCTGATATAGCTATACACTTGCCCCCACCTATACGCATTCTGGTTTCCAGCATTCCATTGCCCAATATCAGATGGGGTAATCAGAGAAGCAACGACTTGGTTTGTTCCATAATTATGGATAAAGTGGCTCTCATCAGCCATAGACCCAAGTTCCGCTTCGTGGTGACCGTGGCCTAAGCCCCGGTACATCTCATTTACAAATAGCTCCACCAGGTTTGGATCAGACCAAACAGCAGTTTCACTAATACTGTCTTTTGGTGCAAGGTTCAGAAAATCCGTACTACACGCATTGAGCAGAACCGAAACCATGACTATAAATAGTATTTTTTGAATATTTTTCATCTTAATCATTTTTTAGAATGTTAAATTCAAACCAAGATTAAACAGTCTCCTTTGAGGATAGTTAGAAGAAGTGCTAGACTCACTTTCAGGATCATATACTTTGAACTTATCCCAGGTAATCAGGTTCATGCCGCTAACAAAAACCTGCGTATATTTGATTCCTGCCTTTTCCAACATATCAGCAGGCAAGGTATAAGCGATCTTCAAATTCTTAACACGGATATAGTCTGTGCTTCTTAGGAAGTGTGTATTGCCATTAGCTGCCCAATACTGGTCACTTCTGTTGTACACACGTGGTCCTGATGCATTAGGATTATCTACTGTCCATCTTTCATCAAAGAAATCCTGCAAATAGTTTCCAAATTCACCTGATGACAGCAGTACATATTGCTGCGCACCTGAAGCACCCTGTACCAAGGCCGACACGTCAAAATTCTTCCACGTAAAACCTAATGAGATACCTCCAACAAATCGTGGGAAATTATTCATTTCATTACGCACTCTATCATCTGAAGTGATTTCACCATCACCGTCAACATCTTCAAAAATGACATCGCCAGGCTCAGCGCCAGGCCAACTAGGATATGCATCAACTGCCGCCTGATCCTTAAATATACCAATTGAATTATAATATAAAGAAGAGCCTATTGGTCGGCCTGTAGATATCTGCCATGGCAAATTTCCTGCCGGCTCATCCCAGAACAATATTTTGTTCTTGGCATAGCCGCCATTAAAACCAATATTCCATGACATGTCCTGGTTAATACTGTTGGCATAAGTTACTGAATAATCAACACCTTTATTTTCTACTTCACCTATGTTTTGGTGAGGAGGATTAAGAATGCCTGAGGATTGAGGAATAGAAGCATTCGCTGGCCATAATATCTCTGTACGCAGGTTTTTAAATACATCAAATTCAAAATTAATTTTTCCGTCAAACAATGATCCTTCAATACCGATGTTGGTATTTTTGGCCACCTCCCAAGAAACACCCTGGTTGGCTACTGATGAAGGACGCAAACTTTTTGTATCTGTGGTTTCGTCGAAGATGTAGTTACCTCCAAACTCAAACGTTGCCAGGTACTGATAGGGATCAATCTTGTCGTTACCCAATGTACCATATGATCCTCTCAATTTCAACCTGCTTACCCAGGAAACATTCGACATAAAGCTTTCTTCGGTAAGTACCCATCCTGCTGAAACACCAGGGAAGAATCCCCATCTGAACTCAGGGTCAAATATTTGAGAACCATCATACCTCCATACAAACTCCACAAGATACCTGTCTCTGAATGCATAGTTCACACGACCAAAATAGTTCAAACGAGCTTGATCCCACTGTGCACCATTGTTTGTTTTATTGGTATTATCAGCGCCAAAATCCAAATAGGGCAACTGATCAGTAACATAGTCATTTCTGAAGGCACTCATAAAGTACTCCGTTTCGGTTTGTCGCTCTATACCAGCCATGATACTAAAACCATGATTTTGAACATTCTTCACATAGTTTAATCGCATGTTGCCCGTAAATCCATCTCTTCTCCATCTTGATTCTTCTAATTGAGGTGCAGTACCACCTTTTAAAGATCCTTGCAAGTCAGGCTCACCATTTGCGTTCATGGTACCTGGCGAATTGTAACTTCCATCCCATGTGTATAGGGTCCAGGGCGTTCTCCAGTTTTTATGCTCTTCAAATGATTTATCAATCGCCACATTCCCAACAAACGATAATCCCTCTATAGTAAACAGGTCATCGATATCAAGACCAATATTACTTTGGAATACATAGTTATCACTATTATTATATCCGGTAATATCTGTTGAAGTTACCGCCGGGTTTCGTCCTGATTCAAAATCGGGACCGGGTAAACGCTCATCATCTGTACTACGTTGTGGCCAGAAGGCAGGTATAGTTGGCTTCATACCATAAAGTATTCTGAAGGTCCCGCTCCCACGCTCCTGCGTATATTGTCGCTTTTCTTGCCTTCCCGAAACATCAAACCTCAATTTTATATTTTTTCTGAGTTTGACATCAATGTTTGTACGGAAATTATATTGGTTGTAACCAACAGCACTGTTTTGGAAATATCCATCTTCCCAGGTATTTCCTGCAGAGACAAAATAAGTTAATCCATCATCTGTTCCCCCAGATAAAGATATGTTTGCATTCCCTTGAGGAGACCATGGCTTTAAAGCTTCGCCATACCAGTCTGTATTAGGATATCTCCATGGATCTGATCCATCACCATATTTCTGTATATCTTCAGCAGAATACCTTGGTGGTATTTTATAGTGATATTCATCAATCTCGTTCAACGCCTGCACATAATCCGGAGAATTAAGTACCTCTGGCAATCGAGTAGGTTGGTTCATACCAACGTTTAAATTGAGGCTAATTTCAGGAGCTCCTGCTTTGCCACGCTTTGTTGTAACCAGAATTACACCATTAGCTGCCTGCGCACCATAAATAGCAGCAGAGGCATCCTTCAAAACAGTGATTGTTTCAATATCATTCGGATTGAGTCTGGCAAGACCCCCGTCTCGATTGGCGATACCATCAATTACAATAAGTGCTGAAGAGTTATTCAAGGTATTGATACCCCTGATCCTAATTTGAGAATCATCCGCGCCAGGCTCACCGGAACGGTTTACGACCATCAGACCAGGTACCTGACCTACCAGTGCTCCCGAAACGTTGTTCGTTGCAAATTCACGTACAACTTCACCATCAACACTGGAAACAGCTCCGGTTATTGTAGCTTTCTTTTGCTCACCATAACCCACTACTATGATTTCGTCGAGTGAGGTAACATCCACATTCAATGTGATATCGATTGTAGATCGGTTACCAACTACAACTTCAACAGAGGTATAACCCACCGAGCTAAAAACAACAGTTGCGTTTTGATCCGGCACTTCAAGGCTATAATTGCCATCTAAATCCGTAACGGTACCTGTACTGGTTCCTTTAACGATCACGTTGGCTCCTGGAAGACCTGAGTCATCCTCGCTAGACAATACTTTACCGGTAATGGTAATTCCCTGAATTACAATTTCAACTTTTGGAGTCGTATTATTCAGTTCATTTTTCTGAACAATAATATTCCGATTGACTTGTTTGAATTTCAAATCGGCTTTTTCAGAAACGTCAAGAAGGACGTCTCTTACCGTAATATTTTTTTCTGTCTTAGAGTAAGTAAAATCATTACTGATATCTTCCGAGCTAAAAGAGAAATAAAAATCAGTATTTTTTTCAATTACTTGAAATAGTTCAGAAAGGCTGGCGTTTTGAACCTTTAGGTTTAGGCTTACGTCAGTTACACTTTTTACTTCCTGATTATTTATATCTGTGGCCCAAATGTTTTGGAGAAACAAACATTGCATTAAAACTACAGAAAGAAAATACTTAGAAAGCGTCATTAGCTTTTTTGGTAATTTAAATTTCATAATTATTTCATTGAGTTTAAACATAATTAATTTTAGGTGAGATTGTGCTCACAATTAAGCATGATAACGGATCCTCTTAGGTGGCTATCATGTTTTTTTACTAGGTGATTTACATAGGCATAACATTTTGGGTGATGGTAATATTATTTCCGTCAATAATATAGTTGAATTCTAATATAGTTCCCATATTTAATAGAATATTTTGAAGGTTTTCCTTTACAAAGGTACTACTGAAGGTCTTGTTAGAGTTGAAACTTGATTCTAGTTGGATGTCCACTCCATACCATAACTCAAGTTTGGGAACGATTTCTTTAAGGGTTTGATTTTTAAAAATCAGTCTCCCATCCTTCCATGCCAGAAGTTCATATGGATCAAATATTCCATGCCTGACGAACTTGTCATCTTTATTTACAATAGTATATTCTCCGGGGTTCAATATCATCTCTGCCCTTTCACTTTTTAGTGGAACTGAAAGCAAAACACTTCCTGTCATTAAACTAACAGTAATCGATTTGTCTTTATAGCCATTCACATCAAATGATGTCCCTAAGGCCTTTACTTCAAGGTTTCGACATTTAACGATAAATGGTTTTGTAGGATCCTTAAATACCTCAAAAAATGCCTGCCCTTTCAATTCTATAATCCTCAAGCTATCGTTAAAATCACTCATATAAGAAATTTTACTGCCCGAATTCAGCGACACCACAGTTCCATCCCTTAGGGTTATAATCGATTTTTGTCCCGGAAGCGTCTTTTTGTGAATTACTGATATGTGTGATATTTCCTCCGGATTGGTATCAATCATATAATAAACAGCAAATAATGTCGTTAGAAAAAAAATGATTGCGGCAGCCAATTTTAATAAAAAAGAGCGACTCATTTTCCATTTCTTCGTAGGTTCTGTTTTGCCAAAAGCGCTCTGCCATATTTTATCGCTAACCTCCTCCTGGGAAACAAGTTCCTGGTCTTCTTCGCCAAAATATCTATTTGACCATATACGCTCAAGATCTCCATATATATCTTTTGCTTTATGAGATGATGCAATCCACTTCTCAAACTTTAGATTTTCACTCTTGCTGGCCTGACCGGAAATTTTTCTGGCCACTATTCTATAAAGACTATTTAAGGATGATTTAGGCATCTATATCTTACATTTTCAATATTAATAAGACTTAAAACATCATTTACCCCTAATCATTACGCTTAAATAATTACTTTTTTATAGAAATATAATGTGTATTGCGCACACCACCATTTTTGTAATGCTCAATATTTTCCTTAAGCGATTTTAGTGCTAAGCCCATATGTGTTTCTATGGTCTTTACAGATAGGCCCAACAATTTGGCCACATCATTGTATTTCAGTCCATCTTCCTTGATCAATTTAAATACTAATTTTCGCTTTGGTGGCAACGCATCAATGGTAGATTTGACAACTTGATGAAATTCATTTTCCAGATATTCATATTCCGGGGAAACAGAGCTTGTCATAAGAAGATCCGTATCGCTTTCCAGCATATCAGTACAAATTTGCCTTTTGCTTTTTTTTAAATATTTTAATGACTGGTTTTTAACGGAAATAAAAATATACCCTTCAATATTTTCTGTTTCAGCCAGTTTCTTCCTGTTTTTAAAAACACTGAGCATAACGTCTGATACCACTTCTTCTGCCGCACAGTGCTGCTTTACAAATAATAAAGCAAACCAAATTAGCTTTGGATAATATTTGTTAAAAAAATAATCATATAAACCACGATCAGGAGATTCTGATAGCCTTTTGAATATTTCTTTTAATGAAAGGTTTTTGTAAAAATGATATTGAATCACTGTATAAATTGACTAATTAATCTGAAATCTTACCCAAGATAAATGCATTTTTCAGCATTGTCAAGAAAAAATCATAATAATTGTAAAAAATACCTTTAAAAATTTTCATGTCTTCATTTCCTTCTGGTGAGCATTTTTTATGCAATCAAGTGGACTCACATCCAATCCTAGGCTGCCATCATGTCCATTAACGGCGCAAAAACAAACCGGTCGGGAAAGTCTATGATTCAGCATGCTGTCTATTTCACCACATCGGTTCTGTACATCGCACATCACCGTTTTATGCTGCCGAATAAAATAAAAAATTGCCAACCCGCAGGCCAATATCCTTATCACAAATCGTACATGACAAATATAAATCAGCTCAGAAAAAGAGCAATATGAACTCATGATAATGTGAAAGGCGATTTTGCCAATAAGTTTAAATAATGTAATTTCAATAAATATTAAAAAGCAATACCCATGAAAAACACACCCAACAGTTCTCCAAAAAGTCGCCGTAAATTTATGCAAACTTCGGCTGCAGTTGCCGGTGGAGCAATGATCTCTCCCTTTAATATGGCATTCAATCCCCACGTGAATGTTGACAACACCATCAAGATCGCCTTGATCGGATGTGGCGGACGAGGATCTGGCGCTGTAAATGAGGCCCTGAATACCGGGGATGATGTACGACTTGTCGCCATGATGGATGCTTTCCAGGAAAAACTCGATTCCTCATATAAAAATTTATTGAAATTACACGGTAAGAAAGTGACCGTAAAGCCAGAGCACAAATTCGTTGGCCTTGACGGATATAAAGATGCCATAGGTTTGGCGGATATTGTATTTTTGGCAACACCCCCGGGTTTCCGGCCGATGCATTTTGAAGAGGCCGTCAAACAAGGCAAACATGTGTTTATGGAAAAGCCCGTAGCAACTGACGTTCCGGGTGTAAGAAAGATAATAGAGCTGGCAAAAAAGGCCAAAGAAAAACAATTAAAGGTTGTCGTCGGTCATCACCTCAGGTTTCAGAAAAGCAGCATAGAAACCATTAACAAGCTGCAAAGCGGGATAATTGGTGATATCATAAGTATGCGGGCATATTTCAATTCCGGAGGGGTTTGGGTAAGAGACAGAAAGCCAGGAATGACAGAAATGCAATACCAGGTGTGGAATTGGTATTATTTCAATTGGTTAAGTGGTGATCATATAGTAGAGCAACATGTGCATGACCTGGACTTGATGAATTGGCTGAAGAAATCTCATCCTGTAAAAGCCCAGGGAATGGGCGGCAGGGAGGTCAGGACAGGCAATGAATATGGTGAGATATTCGACCATCATTTTGTGGAATATCTGTATCCTGACGGTTCCATTTTAAATAGCCAATGCCGACATCAAAAAGGCTGCTGGAATAATTGGTCTGATGCAGGTCATGGAACAAAAGGGACTTTTAATTGCATACCAGGAAGACAATCCGCCTCCATTAATGACAATAAAGGAAATGTTATTTGGAAATACGATGGCGACGAAGACCCCGAACCACACCAGGCAGAGCAGACAAAATTGTTCAATATGCTCAGGCAAGACGAGTATATAAATCAGGCCGAATCAGGAGCCATAAGCACGATGACGGGAATATTGGGAAGAATGGCAACCTATAGCGGTCAGGAAATAACGTGGGATGAGGCCATGAAATCAACCATGAACTTGTTGCCAAAGGAACTTTCCTGGGATGCAGAAGCGCCTGTAAAACCAGATGAGCATGGAGCATATCCTATCCCAACACCGGGGTCATATAAGCTCACCTAGTGTGTTAATCATGAATTGAAGCCACTACATGGGAAATCAAATGATGCTGATTTAAATTGAATTAAGAACATTCGAACAGTTGAATTGAGAATTTTAGAATTTTAGAAGTAAAATTGTACGTTCTGAAATGAATTTGAGTGATAGGCATTTCTTTACTGAAGTTTCGCACATTATACTATTTTTAGTATGAAGCTGAATATCTGTAATTTATAAGATAACCCATCTTTGTGTTCCTCTGCGTCTTCTTTGCGTACCTT
>JAUUZS010000120.1 GCA_030589835.1 Cyclobacteriaceae bacterium | reverse complement strand
GCGCAAATTGTTGATCAGGATCTTAGTGGAGCTACCCTCACATTTATACATGACGGGAGTGGTAGTTTTTACACTATAGAAACGACAATAAATGTTACCGGAACAACAAATCCTAATCCGGGTACTCAGTATTTGTCATTACACAATGAAATCAAGAACCTCAATCCTGATATAATTTTTGGATACTTCGGCACCGTCGATGCGATAGAATATGAGCAAAATATAAGTTTCGATTTTTTTGAATCCATTGGATTTGTTGATCTGATTCAATTTAAAGGGATTTCAATTGAATTATTTGTTGACAATTATATCGGAGTGCCGCTAGCCATACATATCGATTCTATGGTTTTCCGATCCTCTGCAAGCGGAACGGAGGTGCCATTAGTTCTGGCAGACGATATAATAAAACTTGAGCCGGCTGAATATGCAGATCAGATAATCCCTACATCAAACAATTTTACGTTTGACATGGACAATAGCAATCTGGACGATGCCATTAATATTTGGGCAGACAATATCTACGTAAAGTTGGGAAGCTCCACAAATCCCGATCGGGACAACAGCATACGGAATTTTATTAGCACAGATTTCACCATAGATGCAGGGGCGGTAATTGATATCCCATTTTGGTTTAAAACCACAAATTACCTAAGGACCGATACGCTGATTTTTGATCTTGCCGAGAACATTAATTCAACTGAGATTGATTATCTGGAGAGTTTAACACTGTCTTTTGAATTTGATAACGGATTTCCTTTCGAAATCAGCGCACAGGTCTACATGGCCACTGCGCAGGGGCAGATCATCGACTCCTTATTTTCTGATGGAGAGCAACTCATATGGGATTCCCCGGAAGTGGATGCAGCAGGGAAAGCTATTGGTGTTGCTACTACACAGGTCGATATGACCCTGGATCACGATCAGGCAAAAAGACTTCACCAAAATAAGGCGGAGAGGATTTTGATTCAATCAAGGATTATTACCGGTAACAATGATTTCATAAAGCTTTTTACCGATTATACCCTAGACATGCATTTTGGGTTTGAAATCGTGAGCGGAGAAATAAAATATTAAAAGAGGAAATGATAATGGTAAGATATAAATTCATTGTAGTACTTATAGCAATCGCAAGCCTTACGCATGGTGTTCGTGGGCAGGATCCACTTTCATTATACTATTTAGAAAATGTGCCTCAATCGGTGACCATCAATCCGGCTATGGTTCCCAGGGCAACATCCTTTTTTGGGGTTCCATTCCTGAGCTCGGTATATTCCGGCCTCAACACGGATTTGTTGGGATCCGATATGGTGCAAAGTTATAATGGGAATTGGGTAACGCTCACCCAGGCGGGATTTGATTATGGCCCGCTTTATGATCGGATTGGCGAGGCGGCAAACCTGAGTGTTTATCAAACGGTAGCCCCTTTTGTTTTTGGTTTTAGTGGTAAACGGGGTTATTTTGTTTTTGCGTGGAGTGAAAAAGTCAATGCTTCCTTGGCCATTCCTAAAGATGTATTTTCGATACTTGATAAAGGCATCCCTGATGGGTCAGAGTTTGATTTTAGCGCGTTTGGTGTCAATGCAAATTACTACCGTGAATTGTCTTTTGGCTATTCTTATAAATTCATGAACAAATTGCGGGTGGGTATCCACGCCAAATTGCTACAGGGCTTGGCAGCCATAAAAACAGATATTAAAACCTTTGATGTGAACACCAGCAAAGATTTGTGGTCAATGGATGTAGATGGAACATTATATATGTCTGCCCCAATTGAGGTGTATAGTGATGAAAATGGGGTGCCTGATTCCATTGGGGAATTTGACACCAGTGTAAGGGCGATGATTGATAAAGGGCTATTAAATTTTAGTAACCCCGGCTTCGGAGTGGACATTGGCGCAGTATACGAACTCAATGAAGACTGGACATTTTCTGCTTCAGTAAATGACCTGGGCTTTATTCATTGGGGTGGCGACCTTAATTCTTTTAACGCCCAGGGAGCGTATGATTTTGAAGGCCTGGAAATTGACAATGAAGGACTTGACGATTTTTCAGCGGTAGTTGATGATTTGATGGACACCCTTAAAAATACCATAAATCTTACCCATGGTCATGAGTCTTTTACAACTGAGCTGGGACCGGAAGTATATTTGGGGGCAAAATATAATGTGAATCATTACTTGGGTTTTGGTGCCCTGTCACGGACCTCTTTTAATAAGAATGACTTTCATCAGGAGTTCAATACTTCTGTAAACCTGAATTTGTACCATGTGCTTTCTACTACGGTCAACTATACGTTTGCAATCAATGGAGCCAACACCATAGGCTTTGGACTTGCCCTTCGTGGCGGGCCCGTACAATTTTATCTTGCTTCAGATTATTTGCCTTATGCATATAAAAATTATACCGTCGAGTTTACAACAGAAAATATGGATGGATCTACCAGTATTGATGATATTACCGTTCCGGGACCAAATAAAATCGACAATTTTAACCTGATGTTTGGCTTGAATATAATATTGGGCGCCAACGGCTGGCGCGATGAGCCGATGATCGATGCCTATTCAGGATTTTGATGATGCAAGTGAGCATTTCCCAGCAGCAAGTCTAGGGGGGGTCTAAGATAAGGTCACTCACCTGCACAAATAGGAGCGAAATGCGTTATTAAGTAATGTACTGTTAATAGCTGATATTTATAGCCATATCACATAAATGATGATGAGCGAAAAATATGTTATGGATTAGTGGATTTTTATCGCGGAAAAGGCAAACTTGTTGAACATAAAATTGGCACAGGAGTTAATAATGATACATAAATGGGAATAGTGAAAAGTTAGCTCTATTCATCTGAATTTATTTAGAATTGAACCTACTTGATCATATTCGATTAATCCAAAATAATATTACCTAAGTAATATTATTATCATTATTTGAATTGGGAATCAGTTACGATAACCTGGTTTTGAGTATTAAATAATATTGTATTGTAATAAAATTAAATTTTAAAAAATGAAAAGAGTATTAATTAATGTCCTGGTAGTTTTTTTTAGCCTTACTGTATTAAGTTTTGGCTGTGAAGATTTGAGTGATGGAGTAAGTATTGACCTGGAAAAGGAATTCACCAATACAATCCATGTGGATATCGTAAGTGACGAAGAAGTTTCTGTTACGGAGATACTAGATGCGGCAGCCGAGGAGGAAATTGCCGAAAACCTTGATAAAATAGAAAGCTATGAAATTTTGGCTTTAAAAATTGAAATAGTAAACGTTGTGACCGATTCTGAAACGGATGTGATCTTTACTGGAAGTGTTGGGACAGGTAGCTTGGCCTCGCAAGAGCAGGAGACCCTCATCATTGAAGAATCAATAGCATTGAGTGCCTTAGAAAGTGCTATAGAAATGTATCAGTTGGATGTTGCTCAGGATGCTTTGATTATCAATGCAGCAAAAGCCCTACTTGAAGCAGAAAATGGACTTAAATTTTACTTGTCTGGTTCAGCGAGTGCTCCTGTATCTTTTGATATGAATGTAACTGTAAAAGTTAAAGTTAGAGTTGGTGCCTAGAAAAAAGTGCCTCCAGAATCTGGCTGGCATTTTAATTGTGGCAGTGAATTGATTAAAACATTAATACTCCAGTACCAGGTATGATTATTAGGTGCTGGAGTTTTTTTATTTTTTTTGAGGGTCAATTTTCTGCATTTATCTTTCACACTTCATCATTCACTCCACTTCTCACCTAAGGGAATTGCTTAATTTCAGAACTCAGTAAATTCACCATATTACCAAGAATAATTGCAGATGTTAATGTTTAAATTTATTAGCAGGAATAATGGAATATGGGAATAATGGAACGAAAAAAGTTTCGCATACTTTTTTTCCAATCTTTCATTTTTCCAACTTTCCAGTTTAAATGCCAGAATTAATTTTTGATTTGCGATTTATTAATGCGATATCGCAAAAAAATGTAGAGTTCAGGTTTCAATACTTTTTCTTTATGCCCCGGTTTATCGAAAGAACCCCGCCCGGTTTGAAATTATCGACTTATACATAAAAACACTTTTTAGGATCCACTTCAACGTGATGGCTACAACTGATTGAGTTCCTTGATATTTCGATATTCAAACTCAAAATCAATTTCAAAGGTATCGACAAACTTATGTTTCATGGCTTTTTTCAGATGATCAATGTTGTGGGAATAGAATAAAAAAGCACCGCCACCACCTGCGCCGCATAGTTTGCCACCAAGAGCTCCGTGTTCTTTGGCAAAAGCATACATATCGTCCAATTTCGGAGTGGTGGATGCAGGGGCCAAAAGTTTTTGGGCATTCCAGTTGCGTTCGATGATGTGTGCACAATGGTCAAAATCTTCCTTTTCCAGTGTTCTGGCAAACTCTCGCCCACACCTTAATAATTCAGAAATTGCCTCCTGGCCATTAGGGGAAAGGTAGTTTTTATATACTTCTTCAACGGCCACCTGCGCATTTCTCGATTCGCTGGTATGGAGCAGCAGAAGTTTTGTCCTGAATTTTTCCAACTTTTCCTGGGATATATTCACCTCTATAGGTTTTGCATAGTCATCTCCAAATTCAAAACAATGAAAACCGCCATAAACTATGCCGTATTGATCCTGTCGGCCAATAAACCACTGTAGCTCCTGATTTTCAAGGTTAAATAAATCTTCACCAATATTTTCGAGGGACTTTGGCTCTGCATTATAGGTTTTGGAGTTGAGCATTTCGAGGAGCTTGGCCGCAGTAGAGGTACTTAATCCACTTCCTCTGGGATATCCCGAAAAATTAAATTGTCCTCCTTTATATTCTACCAAGGGCCTAATGGCAACATTGGACACAACTCCTTTTTTGCCATTCATGATGTAGGGAACATCTGTCCACCCTCCTGCAAAATCTATTCTTAGAGGAGCCTTTAAGCTATAATTTATTTTGTTGATGATGTCTGTTGTGGAAGTTGGCAATAACTCTTCGGGTACTTCACGGGCAACAAATTCAATTTTAATTCCCAAATCATCACATAAATTTTTCTTTGGCTCCATGGATGAGTCGTCGTCATTGACAATGAAAATGTCTGGTTTCAATTCAGTTAGAACATTTCTGAAATCTATTTTGCCTTCTCCAATTTCATCATCATTCAGTACGGCGTAATTTACATCTTCCATTGCTGCGATCAGATAAACCCGGTTAATTTCAGGATTTACCGGCCTGCCTGGCCCTTTTAGTTGCCGGAGTGTTTCATCTTTGCCTACCCCTACCACCAATATATCACCATAACTTTTGCATTGATTAAAAAAAACCGCATGGCCGGATTGTAAAATGTCGTAGCAACCGGTACAGAAAACAATGGTTTTATCCTGATGTTGTTTTCTGAGCTTTTGAAGTTCTTTTTGAGAAATTACTTTGTTTTTAATGTTTTCAAACATGGCATTGAATTTTATAAAAAAATCCCTTATATCCTATCCAGAACTTGGTTAATGATAGTATCTATTGTTTTATATGGGGTTTTTGAAAAAGTCCCTTTTACTCTATTACTTAATATCGCATTGATCGTCAAGGCTTCATGCCCAAGCAGCCTCGCAAAGGCGTAAAGCGTTGAAGTTTCCATTTCAAAGTTGGTAAGCCAAAATCCTTTATGGTTAAAGTATGTGATTTGATCCAGTAATCCAGGATTTTTTACCGCTAATCTTATCTGCCGTCCTTGTGGGGCATAAAAACCGGGGGCAGTAAGTGTGTTGCCAGATATCAACCCTTCTCCTAATTTATTTTTAAGGACATTCGATCCTTTAACGATATACGGGGCAAAAGAAAGGTGAAGTTCCTCTTGAAGCTTTTTTCCTATCTCGATTTCAAAGTCTGTTTGATCCAGATTGTAATATAGCATCAGATTGTCCATGCCAATACCGTAATCCGCAACTACCCTTGCGCCGACTTTAATATCTTCCTGTATAGCGCCGGAAGTTCCTATTCGAATAATATTAAAGCTTTCTTTTTTTTCTTTTGGTGTTCGTTTTTTCAAGTCTATATTGAACAAGGCATCCAATTCGATCATCACAATTTCGATGTTATCAACACCAATACCGGTACTCATTACGGATATTCGTTTATTTTTGTATGTGCCGGTATGCGTGACAAATTCACGCTTGTTCATTTCAAACTCTATTTTATCAAAGTGCTTGCTGACCTGATATACCCTCCCCGGATCCCCAACCACAATAATGTTTTTGGCCACATTTTCAGGTTTTAAATTTAAATGGTAAACGCTTCCATCTTTGTTTAGAATTAGGTCTGCCTCAGAAAATTTAATCATAGTACATAAAAAGTAAATAATTCAAAAAATATTACCGCTTCGAGCCCCTATATGGGTTATATCCGTTTAAATCTTTTGGATAGTATCCTTTGCCATCATAGTTTCTTTTTTTTGGATGTTCCTTACATTTTTGTGAGCAGGTGCCTTCCATGTCATCGGCGCATTTTTCGCAAATCGATACATGCTTGTTGCAGTTGGGGTTGGCACAGTTTACCATTCGGTCACAATCTGTTCCGCAAATATGGCAGGTGCTTATTACTTTAGGATTTACGGTATTGACATCTGCCATAATGCGGCTGTCGAATACATAGCACTTGCCGTCAAAATCCTCCCCGCCTTCTTCTATACCATATTTAATAATTCCTCCATGTAGCTGATATACATTTTGAAACCCTTGCTCGAGTAGATAAGCGCTGGCCTTTTCGCACTTAATGCCACCAGTGCAATAGGTAATGATTTTTTTATCTTTATATTTTTCGAGGGATTTTATTTTGTCGGGAAAGTCCCTGAAGTTATCTATATCAAACGAAATGGCATTTTTGAATTTCCCGATGTGGTGCTCGTAGTTTGAACGAACATCTACTATCACTACATCATCTTTATTTATTGCCTTTTTGAATTCATCAGGCTCGATATATAATCCTGTTTTTTCTGTTGGATCGATACAATTTAATCCTGAGTTCACAATTTCATTTTTAATGCGAACATTAAGTTTCTGAAATGCGTGGGATTCGAAGGGTTCAACTTTAAATTCTGTTTTGGAAAACCTTGAATCGGAAAGCAGATGCTTCATGTATTTTTCACAATCTGTCTTTAGACCGGAAATCGTACCGTTTATTCCTTCCCTGGCAATGATTATTCTTCCTTTCAACTTATTTTTCAGGCAATACTCATGATGCTGATTTCTAAATGATTCGGGGTCATCTATGGAGGTATAACAATAGTAAAGCAAGATTAAGTAACCCTTCATATTTAAGCAATTAGTTCATGATACTACCGGCAATATCAATCAATTGTTTTGGCAGGATTGCCAAATACGGTTTTATTTTTTCCTACATTGGCAATAACCACCGATCCGGCACCAATTCTTGCGCCGTCCTTTATGGTCACTCCACTGACAATGGTCACTCCGCTACCAATAAAAACACCATCACCGATAACCGTGCCTGAATTTATGGTACTGCCTGCGCCAATCTGAACAAAATCTCCAATCTTCACGCTGTAGTCTATAACAGAGCCTGAATTTATGATGCAGTGATTGCCAATTTCAGAATTTGCACCGATTATTACGCCATGATTTATAAAGCTACCATGATGCACAACGGCTGATGTGGCAATATGGGTGTTTTTGTGGATTGCATTAACCGGCATGGCTTTTTGATTCTTCTTCAGGGATTTTATCGTAGTGGCCTTCCAGGGATTGTCATCAGAGGCTATAAATACATCACAATCCTTTCCGATGATATTCAGATATTCTTTATTGTTTGTACTTCCTAATACGGAAACATCTTCTACAACTGACCCATGAAGCTTTTTATCATCATCCAAAAATCCATAAACCACTATATTATTGCTTTTAAAAATTTCTAAAGTGGCTTTCCCAAAATCTGTGGCACAGAATAGTATTACAGGCTTATTCATTTTTTATTTTATTATATTATGTAAAAGTAAAGGGAAGAATCGTATTGGGCAATTCGAAATGTCAAGAATTATTCCTTATCCCGGATAAATCTGCAAATAAATCATGATTTTTTAAAATATTGATCATGTGGCCATCGCATGCACAGGCGGGCTTATTCCCGAAATCCCCAAATTGACAATATATTTTGGGTTAAAACAAAAGTATTAATGTGGGATAAGCCCACTTTTAAACCTTATTATTTTTTTTGTCAAATTTCCTCTTGCCAATCTTCTTTCTCTATATTGTGTGTCATATCCCCAAATAACGTAACTTCAAAAAATATGCCTTTGGAAGCATTGTCTTCTTTGATTTTTATTCCTGTAGATGTTTTTTTATTGTTCATATCTTCTGTTGAAGGATCAACGGTTATAACAGATTCTATTTCCGGGGAAGAATTTGAAAAGGAAGTTTCCTCAAATAATGCAATAGAGGGAGCAATCACTAATGCAACAACTGCTATTAATTTTATAAGTATATTGAGTGAGGGGCCGGAGGTGTCTTTAAATGGATCGCCTACAGTATCGCCTACTACGGCAGCTTTATGCGGCTCGGAGCCTTTATAATATTTTTGCCCATCAATAGTCACACCTTCTTCAAACATTTTTTTGGCATTGTCCCAGGCACCTCCTGCGTTTGATTGGAAAATCGCCATGAGAACGCCACAGGAAGTAACTCCGGCCAGGAGTCCTCCCAACATTTCTGCGCCACCCAAAAACCCTACTAGTACTGGTGCAGAAACTGCTAATATACCAGGAAGAACCATTTCTTTGATCGAGGCATCCGTTGATATTTGAACGCATTTATCATATTCTACCTGCTCTTCTGCCCTCTTAAGAATTTTCTTTTCTTCTTTAGTGGGTTTTTTAGATTCGGACTCATTTTTTTTCATGATTTCCAACGCTTTTTTAAGCTCCGGGATATCGTTAAATTGTCTTCTTACTTCATGTATCATGGTCATTGCAGCCCTGCCAACAGCACTCATGGCCAGGGCGGAAAAAACAAATGGCAACATTGCTCCTAATAATAGGCCGACCATTACGCCTGATTTTGAAATGTCGATGCTGGATACATTGGCCTGTTGCATATAGGCGGCAAACAAGGCCATGGCCGTTAATGCGGCAGATCCGATGGCAAACCCTTTACCGATAGCTGCGGTGGTGTTGCCAACGGCATCGAGTTTGTCGGTTCTTAATCTTACTTTTTTTGGAAGGTTACTCATTTCGGCGATTCCCCCGGCATTATCAGAAATTGGCCCGTAGGCATCTACGGCAAGCTGAATGCCAGTATTTGCCAACATACCAACAGCGGCAATGGCAATTCCATACAATCCGGCAAAATGGTTTGAGATCAATATCGCTGCTGAAATTAATATTATAGGGAT
>JAUUZS010000187.1 GCA_030589835.1 Cyclobacteriaceae bacterium | reverse complement strand
TGATGATCCCTGAATTCCCTACTGCTGATTACTAACATAACTAACTATTTTCATGTACCAATATGGTACAAATATACTACTTTATCTTGATATGTAAGGGCTGTAATACAAAATGCAGATTTGCTTTTATTGAATTATCATCAATTTTTATATTATAAACTCATTAAAGTATTGAGCCTAATACCCCAATAATTTCATCATCGACTCACTCGCTTGTTCTTCAGCAAAAACACGTGTGGTAAGGTCGTTGTTTTTATTTCTATCAATAATAATATGTTTGGGTGAAGGGATAAGGCAATGCTGCAAGCCTCCATATCCACCTAAAGATTCCTGATACGCTCCTGTATTGAAAAAACCAATATAAAGCGGATCTCCATTGCTCATTTTTGGAAGAAAAACTTCTGAGGTATGTGCTTCCGAATTGTAATAATCAAAGCTGTCGCAAGTCAGTCCACCCAAATTTACTCTATGGTACAAGTCATCCCAATTGTTTATGGCCATCATAATGTATTTCTGATTCATGCCATAAGAATCCGGAATGTGTGTGATAAAGGATCCATCTATCATATACCAAAGTTCCTTCTCATTTTGCAGTTTGGTATCCAAAACCGAATATATCGTAGCACCACTTTCGCCTACCGTATAGGCTCCAAATTCAGTAATTATATTCGGTGTGGGCACATGATTTTTATCGCAAATCCATTTAATATTTTGTACGATTTGATCGACCATATAATCATAATCAAATTCAAACTGTAGCGATGTCTTGATTGGAAATCCGCCGCCAATATCAATCGTGTCCAACTCGGGACATTTCTTTTTTAGCTCACAATATTTGAATACAAAACGACTTAATTCACTCCAGTAATATGCGGAATCACTAATTCCCCAGTGAATAAAAAAATGTAGCATTTTCAGCTTCACATTGGGGTTATTTGCAATTTTCTCTTTGTACAAACGATTTACATCACCATATCTTACTCCCAACCTTGAGGTATAAAATTCAAAATTTGGTTCTTCATCAGCCGCAACCCGGATTCCAACTTGAATGGGTTTGTTCACATGCTCTACATAATAATCTATCTCATTGAGCGTATCCAAAACAGGTATGCAGTTTTTGAATCCATCATTGATCATCTCTGCAATGTATTGTTTGTATAATGGCCTTTTAAATCCATTGCATACAATAAAAATATCTTTGTCAATACTCCCTTTCTCATCAAGTTTTCTGACAATATCCAAATCATAGGCAGAGGATGTCTCCAGGTGTACCTTGTTTTTCAAAGCCTCCTCCAACACAAAACTGAAGTGGGAAGATTTAGTACAATAGCAATACATATACGTGCCATCGTATTTATGCTTTTTCATGGCACTACTAAACATCTTTTTTGCCTTGATGATGTTCTGGCTTATTTTCGGAAGGTAGGATAATTTCAAAGGCGTTCCATGTTCTTTGATGATATCCATTAAAGGGATGTCGTGGAAATGCAATTCATGATTGACGACTTTGAATTCCTCTTTTGGGAACTCAAACGTTTGGCTCACTAAGTCCTCATAGCGCTTCATTTATGTAACTTTTAAAATTTGGCATGCAATATTGGTATAATTTTGTAATCTTTGCAACCCCAAAAAATCAATATTTCTACAAACAGAATCTGTGAACAACATGAGCTTAGAGGAAACAGTAAAAAAAGAACTTAAATCAGCTTTTAAAAACGTATTCGACTACACGCTTCAGGATAAGGAATTGGCCCTTTTGCCTACCAGAAAAGAGTTTGAGGGCGATTACACTTTCGTTACCTTTCCAGTGGCGCGATATGCTAAAAAAAATCCTCAGGAAACGGCAAGTTTATTAGGTGAATCCATAAAAAATTCCTCCGACATCATAGAAAGTTTCAATGTGGTTAAAGGTTTTCTTAACCTAAAAATCGGAATCAATACCTGGCTTGAGATATTTAAAGAAATCTATTTTGATGAATCTTTTGGACAACTTCCTGCAAAAGGCAAAAAAGTAGTTACCGAATATTCATCTCCCAACACCAATAAACCTTTGCATTTAGGGCATCTCAGAAATAATTTTTTGGGCTATTCTGTATCCCAAATTCAGAAAGCTGCAGGATATGACGTTGAAAAAGTAAATTTAGTGAATGACAGAGGTATTCACATATGCAAATCCATGCTCGCCTACCAAAAATATGGGAATGGGGAAACCCCGGAATCATCAGGAATAAAAGGAGATCATTTGATTGGAAAATATTATGTGCGATTTGACAAAGAATATAAAATCGAAATTCAGAATCTCACAGAAAATGGAATGCCCAAAGAGGACGCTGAAAAAGAAGCTCCTTTGCTAAAGGAAGCCCAAAAGATGCTGAAGGATTGGGAAAATGGAGTCGAGGAAGTTGTAAGTCTGTGGGAAAAAATGAACAGTTGGGTTTACGAAGGCTTTGACATCACCTACAAAAGGATGGGCGTTAGTTTTGACAAAACTTACCAGGAATCGAACACCTACTTACTTGGTAAGGCTATTGTAAAAGAGGGGCTAGAAAAAGAATTGTTTTATAAAAAAGAAGATGGATCGGTCTGGGCAGATTTGAGGGGTGATGGCCTTGATGAAAAATTACTCCTGCGCGCTGACGGCACCTCTGTGTATATGACGCAAGACCTTGGTACGGCAGATCTCAAATATGCTGATTACACTTATGACAAATCTGTTTATGTGGTGGGCAATGAACAGGATTATCATTTTGATGTATTATTTAAATTATTAAAAAAACTTGGTCGGCCTTATGCTGAAGGTCTGTTTCATCTGTCTTACGGAATGGTTGATCTGCCAGGTGGGAAAATGAAATCGCGCGAAGGAACTGTGGTTGATGCAGACGACTTGATGGATGAAATGACCCAAACAGCCAAAAGCCATACGCTAGAGTTGGGGAAAATTGACGGGTTTAGCGAAGATGAAGCCAATGAGTTGTACGATATCCTTTCACTTGGAGCCTTGAAATACTTTTTACTCAAAGTAGATCCGAAAAAACGGATGCTGTTTAATCCCGAAGAATCCATTCAGTTTCATGGAAACACAGGCCCTTTTATTCAATATACGCATGCGCGGATTTCTGCTATTGTACGAAAAGCAGAGGAACTGAAAATTAATTACCACGATTTTGACATCAAAAAGCTGGGGGAATGCCATGAAACTGTCCGCTCTTTGATTTATTTGCTCAATGGATTTCACAAATTGATCGGTGAAGCAGCGGAGAATTATTCACCCGCGTTAATCGCTCAGTTTGCCTATGATTTGGCAAAAGAATATAATCGTTTTTATACAGAAGAGCCCATCCTGAAAGAAAGCGATGAAAACTTCATGAAATTCAAAATTGCCTTTTCAATGCAAATTGTTAAAACAATTAAAATATCCATGTCTTTATTAGGAATCAATGTTCCTGAAAGAATGTAAACCATTGATTGAGAAATTATGAGCCAGACTAAAGAATGGTTAGGTGCGATTAGATTAAGAACGCTTCCGTTGGCACTTGCCAGCATAGGACTCGGTAGTTTTCTTGCCGCTTTTGAAGGAAAATTCAAATGGACGGTTTTTTTGCTCAGCGGACTGACCACCATTTGTTTACAGATCCTTTCAAATCTTGCCAATGATTATGGTGATACTCAGCATGGCGCAGACCACGACGATCGTGATGGGCCGAGCAGGGCCGTTCAATCGGGAAAAATATCCCCACAATCAATGAAAATGGCGATCTACTTGTTTATCAGTTTATCCCTGATCAGTGGTTTATCCTTGCTCTTTGTTTCCATTTCCGGATTTAGCACAGGGTTTATCCTTCTTTTTATTGTTGGAATGCTTTCCATCGGCGCTGCCATGAACTATACAATGGGCAAAAACCCCTATGGTTATGCAGGATTCGGTGATCTGTTTGTCATACTGTTCTTTGGTTTTGTAGGGGTAATGGGCACCTACTTTTGTCATACGGGGAGTTTCAGTGTGATGGCTTTATTACCTGCTTTTAGTTGCGGATTGCTATCTACTGCGGTATTGAACCTGAATAACATTCGTGATATTGTCTCTGATAAAAAAGCTGGAAAAATGTCAATCCCAGTAAGGATAGGAAGAAAAAATGCCGTCCTTTATCATTGGACCTTGCTAATCCTCGCCATTTTCTCATCACTTATTTTTGTGATAATGCGTTATGAATCGCCCCTCCAATTTATATTTTTAATTTCTACGCCTTTATTATTTTACAATGGATTGAAGGTCGCGACCATAAAGGAGGCGAAAAATCTTGACCCCTACCTGAAACAAATGGCCATTTCCACTCTGCTCTTTGTCATCACATTTGGTATAGGAAATTTAATTTGAGGACGAAAGCAGCAAAAATTATTTGTACTATTTTAAATAAAAAAGTACTATTTGTTGCTTTAATTATTGTTTTGATAGGATTTAAGCGAACAAGCAACGATTCAAACAAAGTAACAATAGTCACCCTTGAAATATAAAATAAAGTTGATTATTTTTGTACAAATTTTGATGAAACGTGAGCACGAAAAAAAACATTAAAATCCCCTGTACACTTTGCGTCGGCAAAGAGCATTCCTTATTTGCAGACTTACCAAGAGAAGATTTGGAAACCATGTCTATGCATAAGACATGTATTCGTTACAAAAAAGGACAAACGCTATTCTATGAAGGCACTAGGCCTATGGGCTTATTCTGTATCAATTCTGGAAAAGTAAAAGTGTATAAGATCAGTTCAGAAGGCAAAGAGCAAATCATAAAACTTGGAAAACCAGGAGATTTTCTCGGTTACAGAGCCCTTATTAGCGAAGAATTTTACAATTCATCTGCTACAGTAATCGAAGAAGGGGCCATGTGCTACATCCCCAAAGCAAATTTTTTGGATATTCTCCAGAATAATCCTGCTTTCTTTCGCAAAATGGCAAAAAGAGTTGCTCACGAATTGGGTTTGATGGAGCAGAAACTTGTGACGATTGCCCAAAAATCGGTACGTGAACGGCTGGCTGCCACTTTGATCATGCTCAAAGAAACCTACGGTATGGAAGAGGGGGACGAGAGCGAGTTAATTGACATTGCGCTATCCAGAGAAGACCTGGCAAATATTATCGGTACAGCAACAGAAACGGTGATCCGTTTGCTTTCTGATTTCAAAACACAAAAACTCATCTCTCTTCAAGGCAAAAAAATCAAGGTACTTAATCCAAAAGGTTTGGTTAGAGAAGCCGATTTTTACGGACGTTAATAAACAGAAAAAACCAAAATTTCATTCAAGGTAAGGTTATCCCGAAAAAGTGATTAAGATCATATTTGGAAATGATGGCCATCATTTCCAAATAATTTTTTCTTTCTGACTTTTGTTGTTAAGATGTAGGAACCGTTTACAATTAAAAAAGACTGTTGTCCACCACATCTAAAGCTTACAATATGAAAAAGATTCTTGTACCTACCGATTTTTCTGAGCAAGCAGGGTATGCTATGGATCTTGCGTGTCAAATAGCGCAAAAGGCTAAAAGCGAACTGGTTGCACTCCATGTATTGGATCATACCGGGCTTTTCGATTTTTCTACCGGCAGCAGTGCCTATCCCCTTATGGGAAACCCGGCAGGGCTTGACCTGGATCAGAAATTTCTGGAATCATTGTATTCCAACGCTGAGGAAAAATGCGCCCAGTTTTTGAAGCCTTATGAAAAAAAGGAACTGAAAATTTCGATGAAAATAAAAATCGGAAGTGCATTTCATTATATCACTGAAGAAATTGAACACAACAAAACAGATCTGGTGATCATTGGCTCTAAAGGGTCTAGTGGATTTGAAGAAGTCCTGATCGGATCGAACACCGAGAAGGTGGTGAGACATTCCAATTGTCCTGTTTTGACCGTGAAATCAAAAATGAATATTGAAGATGTCGAAAACATTGTATTCGCAACAAATTTCAAAGAAGAGGATTCACACGTTGCCGGAGAGCTAAAAAAATTGCAGGAGATTTTTAAAGCACAAATGCATCTTGTGAGAGTGAATACTCCCAACAGTTTTGAAACAAACAGAAAAATTATGGCTCAGGCCAATAAATTTATTGAAGAAAATAATATTAATAATTATACGATAAATATATATAGCGATAAAGTTGAGGAAGACGGAATCATATTTTTTGCGCAGGATATCAAAGCAGATTTAATCGCATTGGCAACACATGGGCGTTCCGGGTTACTACATTTATTAAGTGGAAGCATTGCCGAAGATGTGGTAAACCATGCAAAAAGACCTGTATGGACCTTCCGTCTCAAGCGCTAAATGAAAGATTATAAGTAATGGCAAAATTTTTAGTGGCTCTGGATGGAAGTAATACTTTTATTCAGGATCTATTTCGTGTGTCAGATGATTTGTTGGAAAATCTTGAGGATCACCTGATTGTTGGCATGTTGGTGAAATATGTTTCGTATAACAAAACCGTTGACAGTGCTCTTAAAAAACCCGTTATGGCCGATGCAATGCCATCAAAGGGGTTTCTAACAGAAGAAGATGAGGTGATTACCGAGGTCATCTGCCAATTTGAAAGCGCTGCTCAGGATTCTAATATCAATTTCGAGATATACAATGATTTTCAATTAACTGCAAATGAGGTAGTAAGGCAAAGTACCTATGCCGATATGCTCATTTTAAGCTATCGCATTTTTTATAATTACCTCACAGGAAAGCCGGATACTTCAATTTTATATCAGATATTAAAAGGCAGTAAATGTCCGGTTCTCATTCTCCCGGAAGGTACCACTAAAATTGATAATATCATATTTACCTATGACAATAAGGAATCTTCTGTTTTTGCTATCAGGGCTTTTAGTAACCTTTTCCCCGGCAACGCAAAAAATAAAATCGTATCCATTCTCTCAGTGATGCCTAATGTTGACGAGGAGATAAAAAATGAGAAATTATTGCTCAACCTGGTTAAGCAGCATTATAATAATGTAGGAATACAACAGCTGGAAGGAAATAACATCTCAAAAGAAATCAATAATTTCGCCAGCAATGTTCAAAATCCAATAGTGGTAATGGGCGCCTACGGAAGAAGCCATATTTCAAATCTCCTGCTCCCCAGTGTTGCCGAATATTTACTCAAAAAATCAAAATTACCTTTGTTTATCGCCCATCGATAGAACCAAATGTTATGTCCAAAAAAAATAAACACAAAAACAGGGAGGGGGTTGTCTATTCAACAAACCCGGAATTTAATTATTTTGAAAATATGCCTGGACTCCAATCAACGTTGCCTAACGAAAAGCAAAATTTAATTGTTAAGATCGATAAAAAACATCGTGGCGGAAAAGTGGTGACTTTGATCCAGGGGTTTGTAGGATCACCGGATGATTTGAAAGGTCTCGGAAAAATGATCAAAACCAAATGTGGCGTTGGCGGCAGTCAGAAAGATGGGGAAATCATCGTACAGGGGGATTTTAAAGAAAAAATTTATCAGCTTCTGCTTGACCATAATTATAAGGCAAAGAAATCAGGTTGATCGGAATAAGGATAATACAGCTAACGAATTCCGTGGTATGACAAGATTCCGAAGTAATTGACATGATAAAATCAGACCGTGCGAGATGTTGTAGGTTGATATATAATTCCTTCTCTTTTAAAAGTAAAATAGCAATTTTGCGGGCAAAATAACCAGCTCGGAAAGGCAGGCTTATATTTCAGTACCTTATATGCTTCCATAAATATATTCCTAAT
>JAUUZS010000272.1 GCA_030589835.1 Cyclobacteriaceae bacterium | reverse complement strand
TGTCATGAATCCTCAGAATTTAGCAGAAGCGGGTATAGTTCTATTATTATCGATCTTCTTTGTAATTGCAGGATCAGGGAAGCATTCCGCAGATTATAATTTAAAAATGGAGATGTAGCAACAAATTAAGGGATATACATTGCTGATATTATGCTCCATCCACAATAATTTTTGAATCTGCTTCTAAATTGCCTGAGCAGGCAGATTTCAGGGAATGATATAGCGCTTTATTTTAAATGTTTTTAACCCCGCTCTTTATGGCTTTCGTCTTCGGGTATGCCACATGGTTTGTGACTTCGGTGATAATTTATATCAGGAATTCTTATCTCAAAATCCCGGAGATATTCAAAAAGCATCAGGCAAATTCAAATAAATTATCCTTCAAAATATGGCTTTGGTTTTTGGCGTTGAGGCATTGATTTTTTATTAAGTTCAAGTGTTTGCACACCGGGTAAAAAAAATTATTATTCTTTTCCTGTCAGTTTTTTTGTTCTCCTTCGACTAATAAGTCTGGTAGATATCCTCTCGGGTTTAAACAATTAGGTGGTTAATTTATTTACTTATAATAAAACTCAAAGAGATGTAAAAGAAAATTATAAATTGGGAGTCTCCTTATCCGTATTTTGCCTTTACATGGAGAGGGGATCATTTCTCACGGTAGATCATTGAGTTTTGCAGACATATAATTCTTTTGATGAAGCACTATTTATTATATTTCCTAACATATATACTTTCATTTCATATTGGCATTGAGGGTATTGCTCAACTACATGAAACAGAGGACGCATGTATTTTATGTAAAAATGGGGTACATGCAACGGATAACCCCTATAATCTGGATTTTCATTCTGAAATCCCTTTTGTTATTGCTGGCGCGGCATCGTTGACGTTTGGCATTGTAATGCAGTCAACAAATGCTATCCTGCCCTTTGGTGAGGAAGAATTGAATCAGTTGAATCGACTGGATGTCAATTCTTTTGACCGCCCGGCAACCTATAACTGGAACCTTAAAGCACAGCAGGCGAGCGATATATTGCGAACCGGGGTTATTATCCTTCCTATCGTATTTTTAGCAAATCATCATACACGTAGTGATTTTGGATCCCTTTTGGTTATGGGCTTAGAAGTAGGCGCAATTACCTTAGGCCTGACTTTGGGGGTAAAACACACCTTTAATCGAGCCAGGCCACTAGCTTACAACGAAAATGCCCCGTTGGAAGAACGCACCAGTCTAAATACGAGGTTATCATATTTTTCAGGCCATACCTCTTTTACGGCTGCTTTTTCCTTCTATACTGCAAAAGTTATGAATGACTATCATCCGAATATGAAAACTGGATTTAAAATTGCCATGTGGTCCTTTTCCGCTGCACTGCCCGTAGCGACTGCCTATTTTCGTGTAGAAGGCGGACGCCATTTTTATACGGATGTGATCTCAGGGTATGCTATTGGTGCATTCGTAGGTTGGTTGATTCCTGAATTACATAAGAAAAAAAAGATAAACAAAAAGGTGTCCATAGTTCCTCAATATAACCTAGGGGCTAAAGGCCTATATATTTCATATCGCTTTTAATTACTGTAAATCAAGTTTTCGCCGATTCAGATAATCTACTTTTTGTCCTTCTTAGCTTACTAAAATGCGCATATGGCTACTGCTTTGCCTAGCCTCATACCTAAATATGGAATAAGAAAAAAATTCTTATTTCTTGTCAGGAATCAATTTTCAGGTCGTCTAATTTTCTGAAATGGAGCAAAAATATTTCGGTCGATCATCTTTCATTAAGTGCCGCCGATGTGGTAATGCCGGCAAGAACGTATTGAATTGAAAAGAAGAAATAGCCGAATCACGGTGGAAAACAAAAGCATATTTACATTAAATAAAGAGAATTTTTGTACCAGCGCTTACAGATAGACAAAATAAAATTAATACCTGGAAATTAAAATATAAACCTATGAATGTAAGAAATTTTTTTATTATTCAATCCTTGATCATCCCGGCATTGATTGCTGCTGTGGCCGTTTTCTTTCCTGGTATTTTATGGACATTAATAGTTGTTGTGCCACTTATAGTATTAGGGTACTCAGACATTTCCCAAAAAAGGCAAACCATAAAAAGGAACTTCCCAATAATAGGCCAGCTCAGGTACCAGTTAGAAAAAATAAGGCCTGAAATAATGCAGTACTTTGTCGAAACCGATACAGAAGGCAGTCCGATCAATCGCATTTTCAGATCCATCATTTATCAACGAGCCAAGAAGGTAAACGACACTTCTCCATTTGGCACCCAAATGGATGTTTATCGGACAGGCTATGAGTGGATGGATCATTCTATGTTTGCTAGCAAAGGGGAGCAATTAGACAGGCATCCTCGTGTAAAGGTTGGAGGCAATCAGTGCAGCAAGCCATATTCCTCAAGCATGTTGAATATTTCCGCAATGAGCTATGGCTCATTAAGTAAAAATGCTGTGCTGGCCTTAAACAAAGGAGCCAAACTGGATAATTTTGCCCATAACACCGGTGAAGGAGGAATAAGCCCTTATCATTTGGAAAATGGAGGCGATCTGATCTGGCAGATAGGAACCGCATACTTTGGATGCCGGGACAAAAATGGGAAATTCGATCCTGAGCGGTTCAGAGAGAAGGCAATCCTTGAGAATGTAAAGATGATTGAAATTAAAATTTCACAAGGAGCAAAACCGGGACATGGCGGAATATTGCCTGCTAGTAAAAATACTGCTGAGATTGCTGCGATTCGTGGTGTTGAGCCATTTACTGAGGTGCATTCGCCCCCCAGGCATTCTACGTTTTCTTCGCAAATTGAGCTGATGAATTTCATTAGTGAATTGAGGGAGCTGTCAGGGGGAAAGCCGGTTGGATTTAAGCTTTGTATAGGCAGGAAAAATGAATTCGAAGGTATCTGTAAGGCAATGATAGAAACTGGTGTTCGGCCAGACTTCATCACCATTGACGGAGGAGAAGGAGGAACCGGGGCTGCGCCAGTAGAATTTTCAAATTCCTTGGGCATGCCATTACGGGAAGGCCTTGCTTTTGCACATGATATATTGAGCGGGTACGATTTAAAAAGAGATATCAAGCTGATTGCCTCAGGCAAAATATTTACCGGTTTTCATATTGCAAGGGCAATAGCATTGGGGGCGGATTTAGTAAATAGTGCGCGGGGGATGATGCTTGCTGTGGGGTGCATTCAAGCATTGCAATGCAATAATAATACCTGTCCGGTCGGAGTAGCCACTCAAAACCCATCACTAATGAAAGGGCTGGATGTGGAGGATAAGTCGATAAGGGTTTCCAATTTTCATCACGAAACGCTACATAGCTTTATTGAATTGATTGCGGCGGCCGGTACTTGCGCACCTGAAGAGCTGACAAGGGAACATATTAACCGTAGGGTAAACATGAATACGGTAATGACTTATAATGAGATTTATCCTTCAATTGAGCAGGGATCATTATTGAAAAGTGATACTTCTGAGCAAGTTGAAAATCTAGTATCAAATTGAAATTATCGACCCTTTCCGATGTATATTATGACTATTTGATAGTTGCTACTGGGAACTTTACAAATTATTACGGTTCAAAGAGGATTTAAAACAGGTTTAAAGTTGGTTTCAACTTGATGAAATATTTTTCCTGCGAAAAAGCAAATCAGCTCATAATCAGAAGATATCATAGAAATGGCTTATGAAAAGTAAAAAAGTAAAATTCATCAATTCTTTAGGGTATGAACTCGCGGCAAGTATTGAACTGCCTGAAAGTGAAACGCCTAAAGGTTTCGCTCTTTTCGCTCATTGTTTTACCTGCAACAAAAATTTTACTGCAGTCAGAAATATTGGACGTTCACTAACGGATAATGGAATTGCTGTTTTAAGGTTTGATTTTACAGGTTTAGGCGAAAGCGAAGGGGAATTTGAAAATACCAACTTTTCATCAAACGTAGAGGATTTGATTGCTGCTGCCAGGTTTTTAGAAAACAACTATTCTGCGCCTGATATATTAATTGGTCATTCCCTGGGAGGGGCAGCAGTTATATTTGCTGCTAATCAGCTTTCAAGTGTAAAAGCAGTTGTGACAATAGGAGCACCTTCCAATCCAAAACATGTGTCACGATTATTACAAAGCGGTATGGAAGAAATTATAGCTCAAGGTGAAGCACGAATATTGATTGGTGGCAGGGAGTTTAAAATAAAAAGGCAGTTTCTGCAGGATATTCAGGAAAAAAATATGCAGAACTCCGTAAGAAAAATGGGCAAAGCGCTATTGGTAATGCACTCTCCGCAGGATACAACTGTAGGCATTGACAATGCTGAACAGATATACAAGGCCGGTTGGCATCCGAAAAGTTTTATTTCCCTCGATGGCGCAGACCACCTGCTTTCCAATAAAGAAGATTCCATCTACGCAGGCCGGATGATTGCTACATGGTCAGCAAAATATATAGCTAAGGCAGCAAGCATTAGCCATGAAAATTTTTGATCCCTAACCTGAACAAGCCAGAAAAGTGCCTAGAGTTTCAAGTATTTAAAGTGCCTAAAGTTGAAGAATTCTACACAACTTTAGGCACTTTAAACTTTAGTTCACTTCAAACTTTTGCAAAATAATACACGCCTGCCTGTCCGGTAGGCAGGAATATTCTAACTTAGATACTAAGCGATATTCAACTCAAAATAGCATTGGAAACCAGTGTGGCCAGTATATCTGATTTATTGACGAAGTAACTGAATTTTGTACCATCGACGACAGGAACATTTTCCAGCCTTTCCTCTTTTAAATAATTGAGCACTTCATCGGTTTTAGTTTTGGGATCAACATGAGAATCCTCAATGCCGGCTAAATTATCCATGAGTTCGTCATAAGAAAAAGAAGAGACGTGAAAATTAAAGACCTGCCCTGTGAAGACACTGCTCTCCATCCAACCTTCAAATTTACCTTCGTTGATAAAAACTACTTGTTTGATGCCAAGGACAGCAACATACTTAAGCAACATTTCTTTACTGTAATGAATATGATCGACAATAGCCATCACATCCAGATGTTTAATGACCTGATTTCTGAGCTTATCCTGAAGCTCCATCAATTTAGACGTCCCTCCCTTTGTGATCATTTCATCATTGCCTTCAAATGCTTCTACAGTCAAATCCGTTCTGGCAAATTTTTGAATTTCAGTTGTCTTAATTTGTTCTCCAATTTCCAACCAGCTTCCGATCTTTAAACTTCGACCTTCTACAGCCATTTGATAGAGACCTTCTACTTTGGACTTGAAAACAATTAAAATTAGGATAATAAATACCGGCCAGACCAGCTGTTCCAGAATAGGTATCCAGGTTGATAATGATTCCATATGCTGATTTTTTGTTTAGTTGATAAAATAGGTTATCCAATGTAAGCATAATTAAGGAGACATTAAGAAAAATCCTGTTCTCTGTTGAATTTAGTATTCAGCCACATAATTATGACTTAATTTATAGCATCAATCAAAAAAGTCTCAATGCTATATTTTCCTACTTCCATCAATGAAATTTCTTCAGGGTTTTCTTCGATGATGTTTGTTTTGTGTAATCGTCCGAGTTTGAAAAATGAATTCAATTTTATGGAAGATGCCTTACCTGAAGTATCGTACATCCTCAAGGCGATCTGATTTGAATCTTCAGCCTTTTTGATCGCAGTAATGATTACATTTTCCCGGTTAATGTTGAAAAAGCTTAGGTGCGCCGGCAAGCTGGCATTGACCATTTTGTAGGGATACATGATAGCTGTAAATAACACATTTCGTAATCATGACTTTCTGGTTTGAAAACGGCAAAAAAAAACCACCAATAAATTTATTGGTGGTTCATTAACTCAGTGTTGAGATATATCCGTTAATACGAATCCAGTTCTTTTGTTACCGATATCGCAGCAATTGTTCCATCAGCCACTGCAGTGGTGATTTGACGATATTTTTTACTCCTGATGTCTCCTACCGCATATACGCCATCAATGTTCGTGAGCATATCTTCATTGGTTTTTATGTACCCCCAATCATCTGTGTCCAATCCTTTAATAAACAACTCCGTATTTGGTTTCATACCTACAAAGATAAATACACCGTCGGCTTCCAGCATATCTGTTTCCTTAGTTTTCAAATTCTCGGTTTTGACTTGGATCCTGTTGCCATTTCTCTCAAATCCCCTGGGTTCAGT
>JAUUZS010000038.1 GCA_030589835.1 Cyclobacteriaceae bacterium | reverse complement strand
GGACAACAAACCCTTACCTCGATCCCATCGAGGCCCGGAAGGATCACTGCCCCGCGCGTGGTAGGGGTTAATATTTCATATTTTACAGGTGAACCAGCATTAAAAACAATATCTTTTACAGGAAGCCGTGATAAATTTGTGACTAGTAATCCACTTTCTGGAGGACAGACATGAATTTTTTCATTTATCGATACCCCTTTACTTATGCTTAGACTACCCAAAGTTTTCAATCCATCAACAATATAGGTATCATCTATGGAGGCGATACTGCTTCTTATTAGTATAGCCAAATCTGAGATTCTGGCCTCCATAAGCTTTTCATATGAGAGCGGAGTTGTGGCCAGGGTGACCGCATTACCAAAGTAAGTTTTTGGAAAATCCTTTATCAATCGCCTGTAATCAAATGGGCAATTGATGTATGTCATATGATCGTTCGGATTTTTCCTCCATTGTTTCACATATTTTTTCCAAAGCGAAGCAACAATCACATCGTTAAATGACAAGCGCACTTCACATTCTTTTTGTGCCGTTTCGTGTACTTTTTTTAGCTCTTCATTAGAATATTTAACGGTTTCCCAAATCAGGTTATCACGCTGAATATCAGTTCTTTTTTCTCCCAGAAAAAGTCCTGTCTTTTCCAATATGTCTTGTGATGAAATAGTATCGTCATCCTTGAAATCAGGGATCAGCAATTCCCGTTGATGTGAAGGAGGCATAATCGTTTTGCTATGAAATGTTCTTGCCCAGCTTGCCAGAAAAAAGAAATAGCTAAAGCCGTCGCCTATGCAATGGGATATACTTACTCCCAACACGGAGCCTTTAGGGGTTTGGGTGAGTCGAATTCTTGTCAGGGGCTCTCCTTCAATTGTAGCTACCGGATCGATGAATATTTCCCTCTTTTCGGTTTCATCGAAATTGACCTTGCTGTTGACCACCTCAAAATGATAACCTTGGGGGTCTTCCTGAAAGGAATAGAAATCCCCCGTTTTTTGAAGTTTAGCTCGCATCGGAGGAAATAATTTTATCGTTTCCTGAAAACTGTTTATTAGCTTTATTGCGTCTATTTGAGCTTCGTATGAAAATACAAATTCTATGGGGTAAGATCCGGTTCCCGTAAAAACATGATCTATAGGAGTAAGGGGGATATTATTTTGCATGGAGAAATTATCGTAGATTTCACTGCGAATTTAAAGGAAATAACATATGACAAAAAGTAATTCACACATATTATGCCCTGACCTCAAGTTCAGTGAAAAATCTTTTTCTATCACAAAAATTAATCTGATGACCTTTCCCTTCCCATTCTTTGTGCCACGATACTTATAAAAGCTAACTGAAAGGCATGGTAAATCATTACCGGAACCAAAAATAAACTGGCGCTGCTCATCCCTGCAAATAGCACATTGGAAAATACCGTACCATGAACTAGTGATTTTTTTGATCCACAGAACAAGGCAGTTATTCGATCTTCCCTGGAAAATTTGAGTTTTTTGGTGGTAATATGGATAAGGAAGAAGACGATCAAAAAAAGCGCCATTACCGCTATTCCAATAAATGATAATTGAAGCCAGCTTATGGTGTTAAAAATCCCGTTGGCAAAAGAATTACTGAAGCTCAAATACACAATAATCAGGATAACGCTTTTGTCAAACAGAGCCAACTGCTTTTTATATCTGGTAGTAAATTTTCCCCATAGGCGATGCAACACAATCCCTAATACAACAGGGAATAATATTTTTAACATCAATTCGATGAAGATATTCCCAAGATCAAAGGACGTTTCCTGAGCGGTTAAAAACAAACCTATCCATAAGGGTGTAACGATAATTCCGATTAAGCCGGAAATGCTGGCATTAAAAATTGCTCCCGGTATATTTCCTTTTGCAATAGAAACCATAACCACCGACAAAGAAACTGCCGAGGGCAAAGATGCCAGAAAGAAAACAGCTAGCCAAAGTGTTTGTTGTGCTTCACCCTTCACAAAAGGCAAAACACCAATAATGAGCAAAGGAAAGACCAGAAACGTAGTGAGTTGGACCAGGATATGAAGCTTCCAGCTGGTGAGGCCATCTTCCATCTTTGCAGGGCTAAGTTTTAGTCCATAAAAGAAAAATATTCCTGCTATTCCGATGCTACTGATTGCTTTGAGCGGAATCACATGTTCTATTCCTGGCAGCCAATAGGCAAGCAATATCATGGAAAATAAAAAAAGTATAAACCTGTCGAGCTTAATCCCTTTCAAAAAATGATGTTTAAATACCGTAAATCTATTTCTATTCTGTTTTACAAAGTTAATATACTGGTCATTACTTTGCTTGAAACCCTACAAGAATCCATTAGCTACAGCAATTGCAATTAGAAATTGCGAGTCAATTATCAGTAAAATCTTTGAAGGGTTGATATTCCATCGTCTTTCCTGGCTCTTCTTCTTTATCTTCTCAAAGCAGAACTAAAATAAGCGTATGAAATTGGATATAAAAAAGGGTTAAGGCCAATTTCAGAATACCCATGCACAATTCTCACTTATCATTAATTTTGAAACCCTCATTCCGTTTTGAAAAGCGGAGTGCTTAAATATCGTTCGCCGGTATCGGGCAAAAAAGTCAAAACGGTCTTTCCTTCGCCGGCTTTTTTTGCAATCTCTATGGCTGCCCAAACATTGGCACCTGAAGAAATCCCTGCGAGGATCCCCTCTATACTGCAAAGTTTTCTTGTTGTTTCAATAGCCTCTTGGTTTTCAACCGTGATGACTTCATCAATGATGTCCAAATCGAGAATGTCAGGAATAAACCCTGCTCCAATTCCCTGTATTTTATGTGGGCCGGCCTTTCCCTCAGATAAAAAAGGAGAGTCTTTAGGCTCTACCGCGATTACTTTTAAATCCGGGTATTTATCCTTTAATATTTCCCCTACCCCGGTAATAGTCCCCCCGGTACCCACTCCTACTACAAGATAATCCAATGTAGCATGCTGTAGATCATACATGATTTCTTCTGCGGTCGTTTTCCGGTGCACTTCAGGATTACTTTCATTTTCGAATTGATGCGGCATATAGAAACCATCACTATCACTTAGGTTCTGCGCCTCAATCACCGCTCCTACCATACCCTTATCTCCCGGCGTGAGGATGAGCTGAGCGCCATAATGCTGGAGAATAGCGCGTCGTTCAATGCTCATAGTTTCCGGCATAGTGAATATGATTTCATAGCCTTTTACGGCGGCCACCATTGCCAAACCGATACCAGTATTTCCGGAAGTAGGCTCTACAATGGTCATCCCTTTTTTGAGCAATCCCTGCTTTTCGGCTTCCTCAATCATATTGAAGGCAATACGGTCTTTGACTGATCCTCCGGGATTAAAAAATTCAATCTTCATAAGTACTTGTGCCGCGCTAGCAGGACTAAGTTTGTTCAACTTGACAATTGGGGTACGCCCAATTGTATTTAGAATGTTGTCGAGAATCATCTTTTTTATTTTTGTGTGTAAGGAAGTATAAAGCTAAGGGAATAACTTGATTTAGTGGAATAAAGTTTTGAGGGTTTTATAAATCACTTTACGCTAATTTTCCTATGTCAGGTCTTTTTTCAATTCTTCAATGCGTTCTAAATACTCGCTTTCCTTGCGTTGCATTTCTTCTTGCGTGGTTTGCATCTCTTCCAAATTCTGCCGCATTTCTTCCTCCTGATTGTATTTATATGTAAGAATTCGGAAATATTTTTATTTTTTCCATCCTTTTTTTCATGGTTAATTTCCTGAACTATCAAGAAAAAATATGAAAAATAATATTGCTATACGTTATTAATTACCTAGCTGCTTTTTAAGATCTTCTATTTGCACCATCAAATCATTTTTTTGAGACTCCAATTCAGATTTGTTTCGGGAGAGTTCTTCCTGAGTTGCCTGCATCTCTTCCATGTTTTGCTTCATTTCTTCTTCTTGCGACCGAAGCTCTTCTTCCTGTTGCTGTGATTGTTCGAGCAAATTTTGGGTTGTCAGGTTTATTTTGTTGCTGGCAATAAATGAGGCAAGTGATTCGGAAAGTGTACTGATAAAGTCAATTTCATGTTGTTCCAATTCATTGAATGAAGCAATTTCAATTACTCCCTGTACTACATCTTCATAAATCAAGGGGGAAATCAAAATACTTTTTGGGGTTGCATCTCCCAAACCGGAAGTAATGCTAAAATAGGACTTTGGCACTTCTTTCAGGTATATGTGCTCTCTTTCGAGATAACATTGGCCAATTAATCCTTGTCCAATTTTTATTCTTTTATTCAAAAATTTATTTCTATCGAAAGCATAACACGATTTTAGGGTGATGTATTTTTCTTCCTCTCCCTTGCTCTCTTCGACAATATAAAACCCCGCCTGATTAATTTTCATAAAATTTACCACGGCAGCAACCAAATGTTCATAAAACTTCTCATTGATCTCTCCCCGCAGCAGGCTACTGATTTCAGATACGCCTTTTGCAATCCAGTTTCGCTTTTCTTCAGCTTCATTGGCCAGTTTATTTTCTTCCAGGGTGTTGACCAGCTTTTCTTGCTGTTTTTCCATTTCATTATTCCTGGCCTTAATATCTGCCAATAGTTTTTTGCTGTCGTTATAGGCAATTATATTTTTGTTTTGAAGTAAAAACATGCAAAAAACCAATCCTGCGATCGCAAAAGTGTAGGTAGGAATGGTGAATATTTTTTCTCTGAATATCTCACTTTCCATCTCACTTTTCAGAAATTCATTGGTCCATGGCTGGATCACAAAAATAAAAAACGTTATGGCCAAACTAGAACCCAACAACCATTTTTCACGTAATCCGATATAAATCCAGGGTAAAATCGCCACAACGAACTGACCGATATAAATAGAGGTAATCAGGGGTTCTCCTGATTGTACGATATATCCATGATAAATAGCAAATACCGAGCTTATAATGATGTTGAGCAGGAATCTGGAAAAATCAAC
Organism: Cyclobacteriaceae bacterium; assembly: GCA_030589835.1. The sequence continues at coordinate 8,833 of JAUUZS010000038.1, read as the reverse complement.
AAATTGCAAGTAATTGAGCAAAAGGGTAAAGGCGCTGCCTATAAAGAGGAACACACATATATTGATAAGATGAGGGGCTAAATATGCCGAAATTGCCCCATATATTACACCAGCAATCAGGAATAGGAAGGCGATGATATTTGATATTCCTACAATTGGGATTTTATAATCCTCTTTTATCTCTTGAGTGCCAAGATTGTATATTTTATCAACAATAGGTATCATAATGCCAGCTTAATTAAAAATCAAAAAATATGGGTCGAAATAGAATGTAATACATTCGTTACCGAAATTAGGAAAAAAAACTTAATAAAATACAGTAAACTATCTGATCTTCATACCCGTAGTTTTTATAGTGTTTTAGAATTAATGTTCATCGAAAAGCGGCTTTCTGGCCATCAAATTGGCCACGCTGGTGAGCGTGGCATAAGCGTATCAAGAAATGATATATTCCAAAAAAATTGGAATTGGCAGTAAAGTCCGCTGAAAAAATCAGTCGGCCTGTCGTCGTCGGGGGCAATCAATTAAAGGCTCAGGTGCGAATCTTCTGCTAAATATCCTTTTCAGGAGATGCTTTTGCTTTCAGGATCAGGAATAGCATCTAGTTTGCGCATCATCACATCCTTTATAATTGAATAGTCATCGAAATGTGCTTCTTTAATGGGATTGGCTGATGGTGGATCAATACTCAAGGGATCAACCGGCTTACCGTTTTTCCAAAACCTGAAATCGAGATGTGGCCCGGTCGATAAACCTGTACTGCCCACATATCCGATCACCTGGCCTTGTTTTACTGCCACGCCTTTTTTAATCCCTTTTCCATAACGCGACAGATGCAAATAAGCTGTGGTATAATTGCCGTTATGCTTTACTTTAACCGAATTTCCGCCTCCTCCTTTATACGCTGCCAGGGTCACGATTCCATCGCCCACAGAAACAACCGGAGTGCCTGTTGGCGCGGCATAGTCGATTCCGGTATGTGGTCTGCGTATTTTCAACACAGGATGCATTCTGCTATAACTAAATCGTGAACTTATTCTTGAAAATCGAAGTGGCGCTTTCGAAAATGTTTTCCTCAGGCTCTTCCCCTCCTCGTCAAAATACTCTTTGCCTTCTCCCTGATCATATTGAACACCATAAAATGGATTTCCCATATGACGAAACCAGGATCCCGATATTTTTCCCATTCCGGCAGACTCGCCATTTACCTCGAACCGTTCATAAATCACCTTGAATGCATCGCCTTTCTGCAACCCGAAAAAGTCAATTTCCCAGGCATAAACATCTGCCAGTTCATTGACAAGCATCCTCGGCCCTCCCGCTTCCAGGATACTATTGTACAAAGAAGTTTCTATGATGCCACTTGCCACCTCTATAATGGTATCGACTTTATTTTTTCCGTTGAGGACCCTGACACTATCCTCAAACCTCAGCATCACAAAATCAATCGGATTTGGATGATATATAAATACTTTGGCTGTATTTAATGAATCATTTTCATGAATAATGGTATAAGGCTTTTTGCTTCGCAACCGACGTACATTAAAGGAATCCCTGGGCAATCTGCTTATTTCATATATAGTTTGAGGAGAAATATTAAATGGAGAAAGAATTTCTGAGAGGTTCTCATCTTTTTTTATCACTCCCTCAAAAACCGTCATGGAATCCACATTTATTCCATAGGCTATTTTAGGAGGTGGGGGGGCTTTAAATTCACTGGAATCTATGGCAATGACATCAGATTCTGTATATTTTGCCATTCGCTGACTCACATTGGCAAAAATAAAATAGGCTACGACTACTCCAGCGAGTATACTTCCAATTATTAAAAAAGTTCTTTTCATTTATTCAGTATTCAATCTAAGCGGCTACAAAATTTGCCAATAAGTATGAAATTGTCAAATTACTAACCCATAAAATGCTTTTAAAGTTTTTATCAATTTGTAATTTTGAATTTCAATTTGATAAAACATGGAATATCCTTCAAAACTAATTGAAGATGCAGTAACTGAAATTTCGAAACTTCCGGGAATAGGAAAAAAGACTGCATTGAGATTGGCCTTACACTTATTAAAGCAAGAAAAACCGGTAACCGACCAACTAAGTACTGCTTTGATCAACCTTAGGCAAAAGACAAAATATTGCAAAATATGCCATATTATTGCTGATTCAGAAGATTGTACGTGTGAATCTATCCGAAAAGATGCCTCAATACTTTGTGTGGTAGAAGATACACCAGATGTAATTGCAATTCAAAATACCTCCCAATTTTATGGTTATTATCATGTGCTTGGTGGAATTATTTCTCCGATAGAGGGAATTGGTCCAAACGAATTGAATATCGATAGCCTGGTCACCAGGGTAAAAAAATCGGAAGGAACCATAACTGAAGTCCTCCTCGCATTGAGTCCTACCATGGAAGGAGACACTACATCTTTCTATATCGCCAAGAAATTAAAGCCGTTTAACCTAAAAATCACTACTATTGCCAGGGGGGTTCCAATCGGAGGTGAATTGGAATATACGGACGAAATCACCCTGGGACGAAGTATTGTCCAGCGACTAAAGTATGATATAACAAGTGAATAGAATAAACGTTTTATGAGGATGATAACCAGAAATATCCCTTTTTTTGCATTGGTTTTAATGACTGCACTCAGCATCCTGTCTGTTTCGAAGGCATTTGCACAAAATGATGAATACGAAAGAGGCCAGAAATTGAAGTACCTGGACTTGGGCATCAATCAATATGAAAACGGCAAGTATGAAGAAGCAGACCAATCCTTCCGGCAAGTATTGGAGGCGGTAAAAGTCTTGCCTGCCGAAATTTGCTACTATTTTGGAGCCAATTCTTTTTATTTGGAAAATTATAAACAAAGCATCAATTGGCTAAATAAATATATTGCCTTGAAGGGCACCTCCGGCCAATATTTTGAATCGTGTACCAGGTATCTCGAAAAAGCAGAAGAAAAATACCTGAACGCATCAATAGAACAGGAGCAAGATGTGTATGACCCGGGCGAGAAAGTGGATTATACAGTCATGCCAAAAATTGATTGCGGGCCTAGCGGCAAAGTAGTCTGCCCGGTGTGCAAAGGCCAAACCGTAATCATAAAAAAATCTGCGATGAGCTTAGCCTATACCTCATGCCCGTACTGCGATGACCATGGCAATCTTTCGTGTGACAATTATAATCTGCTTTTAAAAGGTGAACTAAAACCCAAAAGTGAACGGGCGATGAATTAGCCTTTTTACATTTATATTGAATGATTTTTTTTTATTGAACGGTTCCTGTATATTTTTGAAGAAGAAAAAAGGGCTGTCACGTATTCTGCACTAGCCCTTTTTATTGAAGGATACCATATTGAAATCAAGAAACTAAAATGTTAAATAAGGCTTCTAATCCAATTAATGCACAGGACAAAAACCCATGGATTCTTCTATTTTCCCTCATAGGAATTACATTGGGCGGGGTTTTATTGATTGGCCCTGTTCTGGCTTTTATAACCGGTATTATTATTTCCGGAGTTGGAATCGCTGAGATTCAAGATATATTAACGGATCCTGTTGCTTACCCCGAGCAACAATCGATGCTTCTTATTATAAATGGAATAGCATCAATAAGTGGCTTTATCATTGCTCCCCTGATATTTTATTATACTATGATCAAGGGGGATTTGTTGAAGGATTTTATTGATCTGCCTTCAAATATTGTCAATTCGCTTTTGGCCACCATTCTCATTGTATTTTCATTTTTGATCGTCAATACGGTATTTATTGAATGGAATGCGAACATCAAACTTCCTGAGTCCTTTGCCGGTGTTGAAGGATGGGCAGAAAAGATGGAAGATTCTGCCCGGGTATTGACAGAATATCTTACTGAATTTAATTCTACAGGATATTTCCTGCTCACCATTTTTTTTATTGCGGTGGTTCCCGGAGTAGGTGAGGAACTACTTTTCAGAGGATTTTTACAAAATATTTTCAGGAAAATTTTTAAGAATGATCACGCAGCGATTTGGGTTGCCGCCATTTTGTTCAGTGCCATACATTTTCAATTTTATGGATTCGTACCAAGAATGCTTTTAGGGGCCTTATTTGGTTATTTATATGTGTGGTCCGGCAATCTGCTCATTCCTATTGTAGCACATTTTTTGAATAATAGTGTATCATTAATTGCCCTATATATCTACCAAAAAGGGCTGACGGATATAGATGTAGAATCAACAGAAGCGATGCCAACTATGTATATTATCATTTTTTCTGTTTTATTTGTAGTCACACTCATGTATTTTAAAAATTACTTATCAAATACCAAGGAACATGAAAGATTGGACCATCGTTTATAAATCACCCATCAGTTCACGTGCAGAAATCGTTAAGGGCGTTTTGATTGAAAATGAAATTGAGGCGGTTATTGTAAATAAAAAGGATTCTACGCTTCATTTTAGCCATGGTCAAATCGAAGTCCTTGTTCCGAATAAAAAAGCTATGAGCGCAAAAAAATTAGTTGCCGATGAAATTGCATTTGAATAAATACAACAATCTTACACAGAGAATAATTGTTGCCATACTGGGTGTGGCCATCATCATTTCGGCCATCTATTGGCAGGCATGGAGTTACTATGTGGTATTTTTGGCTATCACCTTTCTCTCCATGCGGGAATTTTATAAGCTCGCCGGACTAGCCGGCTTTCTGCCACTCATTTTTTGGGGAACCCTGTCCGGTATCCTCATATACAGCTTTACCTTTTTAGTTCAAATGAATTTGGTAAATTCCGATGTTTTCTATCTTATTTTTCCATTTGTTTCGATCATATATTTTATAAAATTATATAAAAAATCGGAAGTGAAGCCCTTTGCCAATATAGCCTATACCTTTCTGGGCATTCTGTATGTGGCCATTCCATTTTCCTTACTTCACGTCATTGCGTTTTGTACTGGTCAGTATCAATTTGAAGTGGTTACCGGTATATTGTTGTTGACATGGGCAAGTGATACCGGCGGATATTTTGCCGGGACACTATTTGGCAAAACGAAACTTTTCCTACGCATTTCGCCAAAAAAATCATGGGAAGGATTTATTGGTGGAGCCATACTTACCCTGGTCATTGCTTTTGTGCTTTCCAGCTTCATGGACATACTGCCCCTGTGGAAATGGATGACCATAGGAATACTAACCGTTATTGCCGGCACTTATGGAGATTTGGTAGAATCCCTTTTTAAGCGAAGCATAAATATCAAAGACTCCGGAGAATCTCTTCCGGGTCATGGAGGCTTTCTCGACAGGTTTGACGCATTATTATTGTCCCTGCCTTTTATTGCAGCTTTTCTAAAACTTTTTTAGTCATTAATATTCATTTTCTAGCCTATATCTAATAAAAAATTTTATACTTTTAGGTCAATTTACTATGAAAGAATTTTAATATTTTGATATGGGATATATTGAACCTGCTCCAATAAAAGACAAGGAAAATCCTTTCGAATCCATGATGTCCAGATTTAAGGTTGCTTCCGAGCATCTGGGACTTAATGAGGAAACATATAATGTCTTGAAATCTCCTGACAAACAGGTGATTATCAATATTCCGATTACCATGGACGATGGGGCGATAAAGGTTTTTGAGGCGTACCGGGTCATTCACAACAATGTACTCGGGCCTTCTAAAGGTGGCGTCAGGTTTGATCCTCACGTAAATCTTGATGAAGTGAAAGCACTTGCTGCCTGGATGACCTGGAAATGTGCCGTTGTCGATATCCCTTTCGGCGGAGCCAAAGGAGGTATATGTTGTAACCCCCGGCAAATGTCATCTGGCGAAATAGAAAGATTGACTCGTGCCTATACCACCTCCTTGTACGATGTTTTTGGGCCCGACACCGACATTCCTGCACCGGATATGGGTACCGGACAAAGAGAAATGGGCTGGATGATGGACCAATACTCACGAAACAGCGGTATGACCGTCAACGGCGTGGTCACAGGAAAACCCGGAGTACTGGGAGGATCTGCCGGCAGGGTGGAGGCTACAGGACGTGGTGTAATGGTATCCGCACTTTCTGCCCTGGAAAAACTGAAAATCAATCCATATAACAGTACGGTTGCTGTTCAGGGATTCGGAAATGTTGGCTCACACGCTGCCCAGCTTTTGGCAGAACGAGGTTCCAAAATTATTGCCATCAGCGATATAACCGGAGCCTATTACAACAAAGACGGGATTGATATATAAAAAGCAATAGCGTACCGATTGAATAACCGGGGTATGCTGGAAAATTTTGATGGCGCCGATAAGATGGATGAAGTAAATGAATTGATGTATCTCGATGTAGATGTGTTGGTTCCTGCAGCTATGGAGGACGTGATCACCAAAAGAAATGCAGACAAAATAAAAGCAAAACTTATTGTCGAAGGTGCCAATGGGCCAACCTCTGCCAAGGCCGATGATATCATTGCTGAAAAGGGAATTGTGGTGGCCCCCGATATTCTGGCCAATGCCGGAGGCGTTACCGTATCTTATTTCGAATGGGTGCAGAACAGGATTGGCTATAAATGGACCAGGGAACGCGTCAGCCGTCGTTCAGACAGGATTATGCGCAATGCATTTGAAAATGTATATAAAACTTCTGTAAAATATAATGTTACCTTAAGAATTGCAGCCTATATTGTTGCCATTGACCGGGTTGCAAAAGCATACAGCTATAGAGGAGGCTTCTAGCCTGAATAATTCAGGAATTAATTTTAGATAGTCAGACTGAGTTAGAAATTACGACATTGACATTGAAGATGGATTTTTATTTGAATGTCAGTGACATGCCTCGCCGAAATGCGGGTTTTATATCCAGATAGGATATATTTATGAATTATATTTGCTCGTGATTTAATTGATAATATGAGTATTCATAAGGAAGGAAAGTTACTTTTAATTGTTCTTTTGATCGTACTGCTGCTGCTGAATACAGCACTTAAGTATATCAGGATACCTGAGCTATACCTTTATTTTTCCTATTTGGCAAGCAGTATCATTTACTTATTGGTGCTTCAGTTCTTTAGAAACCCAGCTATTCAAATAAATGTAAATCTAAAACATGTTCTTGCCCCTGCCGATGGCAAAGTAGTGGTGATTGAAGAAACCGAGGAGACTGAATACCTAAATGAGAGGAGAATACAAATCTCCATTTTCATGTCGCCGCTTAATGTCCATGTAAATCGCAATCCTGTTGGGGGAGTTGTAAAGTACCTTAAATATCATGCTGGCAAATACCTGGTAGCGTGGCATCCCAAATCGAGTACAGAAAATGAACGCACCACGATTGTCTATGAATTGAGCGATGGCCTTCAAATTCTCACCAGGCAAATTGCCGGTGCGGTAGCCAGAAGGATTAAATATTATATAAAAGAAAATGATGAAGTAGGGCAGGGCAACGAATTTGGCTTCATCAAATTCGGCTCCAGGGTCGATGTATTTCTTCCACTCGATGCCGACATCAAAGTGAAAATTGATCAAAAAACCCAGGGAGGAAGAACTGTCCTAGCAGAATTGAACTAGTCAAACTTTATTACTTCAATAACTCAACAGCAGCCAACCCGGAATCAATTGCCTCAAACAAAAGCGGTAATCGTCCATTATCCACTCCCGCATATACCAAATCGGGATTTGACCTTTGCTTATTTCCGTCATTAAATAAATATCCTGGTTTTGGGATCGGCATGGCATGCCCCATTTGCTTGATGTAAATCTTTTCTATTTGCCTATTGATCGATCTTCCAAAATACTTTTCAAGGTGCCCCAATGTCTGATCAATGAACGTCTGCTTTCGCTCTTCAATCAATGACATCATTAGTCGCTCTTCAGGTTTGAAGCAGTAATATACTGTGAACACCCTATGATGCGCTTCAGCAGCGTATTGCGCTTTTGAATCCACAAAGCCAAGAAGCGATTTGTCCGCAGAAATAATTTCATTTTGCCAGAAGGATGTTTTTTCCAATGGCTTATTGAGCACAAAATTTACCACCACCCATGGTGCATATTCGGTTTTTTGGAATAGTAAATAATCTTTTTGAAAGATATATTTCAGCGGATATTTATGCCCGGCAAAGATGATTTTTTTGCAGTTCACTTGCGTGATTTCCTTTTTGCCTGCATCTACCACATCTACTTCAAAACCATCTTTGCCTTCTTTTATTGACTTCACTAAATGAGAACGAAAAACGCGATCTTTGGGCAGTTTGTCATAGAGCTTTTGTATAAAATAGAAATTACCCTCAGGAGGGGAAAAAAGCTCAATGGATTTGGTGAAATATGGCCTGCACGCAAAATAATGAATCCCGGCAAGCGCAGAAACGGCATCCGATCCGGCACCATAATCATCTTTCATATGGTAATCCAATCCCTCAACAAACTGATCTGAAACCGTAATTATTTCTCGCAGCCAATCGAGAAAAGAAATATCATTTAACGTTCTGAGATCTTCATGAATCAAGCTTGTAGGCATGGGCATTTTGCCCACATAGGTCTTCATTAAATCCAAAAAAATCGTACGCTCAGTATTATCCGGCAACACATCCTTACGGAAAGTGTCATGAGCAAAGGTCTGGCTCTCTTTATTTTTGGGAATAAGGTATTGCTTATCCATAAATTTCCATGAATCTGAAAACCGATCATATTGAACAATGTCCAATTCTTCCAGCATTTTCAGTGCTTCTTTACCATAATTCGATGGGTAAGACAGATCATAATGCGCTCCATGACATAGTGGAGTATTCCCATGATTTCCTGAAGATGAACTCCCTCCTAGTGAATTGGACAATTCGTATAGCAGAAAATCCTTATCCCTC
>JAUUZS010000434.1 GCA_030589835.1 Cyclobacteriaceae bacterium | reverse complement strand
ATCGGGTAACATTTCCAACTCTGGAAGCACTGAGGCCAATAGTAGTTGGCGATGGGAATACCTTCCTGATAGCAATAAATTATGCAATGCTGATCCTATCGCCAATAATTTTCATCAATATTGGATGGTTTGCCCGATCAATAAAACCAGCAAAACCATCGAGCTTAGCATGGCCTTTCCTTCGTGCATCTGCATTGATTATAGTGTGCATTTTCATGCTCATCTTCACCAATACCTGGGGTTATGTCGGATCGGTTAGCGAAATTTTCAGAAACCAATTTTATGTGCCTTTTATCATCGCCGGCCTTTTCATGTTTCTGCCTTACTTTTTTAATAAAATGGATTTACAAAATCTTGGGGAGGGCTATTTTAATGAAAAGCCAGCCAAGATCATTGCGGTATTGCTTGTATTATTTAGCCTTGGATTTATGCTTGTTGGGAATGATAAAGTGATAAATTCAAACACTAAAAACACCCGGGAGCTTACCTTGATGACCTATAACATTCAGCAAGGAGTTGATCTATTTGGCAATAAAAATTTTGAGGGTCAGCTGGCCAGGATCATGGAGATTGATCCGGATATTCTTTGCTTGCAGGAAAGCGATGCGGCCAGGATATCAGGCGGAAACAGCGATGTTGTTCGATATTTTTCAAATCACATGGGCTATTATTCCTATTACGGACCAAAAACGGTAACAGGCACTTATGGGACAGCCATATTATCTCGTTTTCCTTTGCATGATGGTCGTACCATCTTTACCTATAGCTCGAAGGATGAGATAGGAACTGCCCTTGCCGGGATTTATGTTGGTGGGCGAGACATTACTATTATTAATAGTCATCCGGCTGGCGATAAAACCTCCAGGGAAGAGCACATTAATATGGTGATTTCCATAGCCAAGGAAAAAGCGCATGTGATTGCAATGGGAGATTATAATTTCAGACAAGACTCTCCTTATTATAATAAAGTGACAAAAACTTTAGTTGATTCCTGGCTAAGTCTCTATCCGGATGCCATCGGGCCTATTGCATTGGAGAAACTGGATTTGTCTTTTCAGGACCGGAAAACTTCCAGCGGTCAGCTGTTGATTAATGGTAAAATAGACATGAAAAGCCGTATCGATCATATTTTTATTTCTGACAATTTTGAAACAAAGGAGGCGCATTACATTCCTGCGCCCGAATCAGAAACAGACCATCCACTGCACTGGGCTGTCATTACCTGGAGTGATTGATAAAATAATTGGTTCTACCCTGAATTTAATGAATGATGATAAATTGTGTCAGAAGTCGGAAGACCGAAGACCGAAGACCGAAGACCGAAGACCGAAGTTATAAAAGGTGAAAACCCAATGCAAGAATAAGAAACATTAACACTTGCCGGTTTTGGAAGTCTTTTCTTCGGTCTCCTGTCTTCGGACTTCTGGCTCTGGGCCAATGTTTTCCATTAAAATAACAGTTGAACCAAATAATTTACTTCATTTTTTCCAGTTTCTCATCCATAAGCATAAGCACTTTTTTGTTGGAAAAATTCTGGCAATGACCTGCTACAGGCGTGAAGACGATCTGTGCATCGGAAGTTGGATTTTCAGTTTCCACAATAAAATCATCAAAGGCACGTGTCGCTGAGTTCAGGTAGAAATGATCCATGTCGCCCATCCAGATATATACCTTATCCTGGATTTTTGGTCCCAGTTCGATCCAGTTTTCTTTGGCATACAAAAGCAAGTCGTATTTTTTCCATTCTTCAGCCACTGCATGATCAATGGCACCTGTTACCGGATCGAAAATCGGTGTAGGCAAGCCATCTTCGCCTTTGGGACTATACAATGCATTGTGGGCGCTGAATTGGCCTCCCGATGTCACATAGGAGTCGGACCATCCAAGTATATTCTCATATTTTATAAAATCGTGCAATAGCATTAAGGGCTCTCCTTTGGTACTTCGCATAACAGGCCTGTCGATTCCATTTTCATTGACAAAGGCATTTTCATCTTTGTAGATATTGATTAGCTGGTAATTCTCAAACTCAACAGCATCCGGGCTGTAAGCCCACACCCCATTAAAATCATCCGGATAGTAAAGTTGCAATGCCAGTGATACCCAACCTCCGGTAGAGCATCCGTCTACAAATCGGTATTTGGCTTCACCTGTTCCTCTGTAAGCAGATTCAATGTGTGGAATTAATTCGTTGATCAAAGCCTCCCCATATGGCCCACTATTCTCGGAGTCCATTTGATAGCTATCACCGAATGGCCCTTCCCCATCAAGAAAAACATTGATGATCTGTGGCGCATCATCTGAAAACCACCAATCTGAAAAGGGCTTGTTGCCAATTACACGATTCACACGGGTATATCGACCTCCATACCCGGCGATGTTATACCTGACAGGATATTTTTTATTCGGATTGTCATAATACCCACTAGGCAACAAAACAGAAGCCTTCAGGATCATTTCCTGGTTCCACCAACCGGACAGGACATCGCTTTTAAAATTGATTTCCTTCACAAATTTGTGTTCAGCAATAGTTCTCGGGCCAATAATCTCCGATAAGCGAATACTTATATCGACAGCCTGATTAACTACCAATTTTTTTACCTGGCTGTACATATTTCCCGGAGCATCTAGTCGGGATTCTTCCCTGTCCTGATCCCAAAGCACCTGAAGATAATAGGTTCCTTCCGGCACCTCATTGAGTGACCATTCAGAAATTGAACTCCAATCCGCTAAAGCAGATACACTAAATTCCCGGGTCGCATCATAATTTATTATGTTCCTGGCGAAAATATAATTCTCGCCTGAAGGCCAAGTAATGGTTCTGGGCTCCCTGTTTGATTGTGTTGACAGAAATACAAACAAACGGCCATCAGAAAGCATCTCACCTCTTATTTCATCTTCAACCGTCAATTTGATGCTTATTGGATGGGTAGCTTCCTGAGCACTTATCCAGGAAGCATGAAGAAAAAGGCCCAAAACCAGGAAAAGAATTTTTTTGTACAACACAGCAATTAGTTTATGGTGAAAAATATAAAGTCTAACCTGCTTTATGCAGGAAATGTTTGTTACTTGAAACTTCAGACACTCTTCTGGCTTGTCCAGGTAAGGGCATAATATTTTTGCTGCCCTTTCAATAAATTGACCAGATTGTCAATGACTTTAGTGTATTTCAGTATAATTTGTGATTCCTTGAGGCTAAAATGAGCATTTGTTTGATGAATAGAAAATTATCATACAATTCTGTGTCTCAATTTTATACAAACGGTTTCAGACACTACATTAAAAATCAGCTAATTTCCATTTTCTCTTGTCAGCACTGAATCATGTATTTATATTGCCTGTCAATAATGAGTTTTATCCTTTTATTCACATTCATTAAATATGTTCATGATCAATTCCATAATCTCATCTACCAAATTCAGCAGTATTTTAATGGTAATTTTTTCGTTTTCTATCCAAATACTCTCTGCACAAGAGGATTCAAAAGAAGAATGGAAGGAATTATTTAATGGAAGGGATATTAGTGATTGGATCGTAAAGATTCACCGCCATGAAGTGGGCGTAAATTATGGAAACACATTTCGTGTTGAGGATAATATGATCAGGGCAAGCTATGAAAATTATGGCGAAGCATTCGATGATCAATTTGGTCATTTGTATTACAAACAGCCCTATTCGTATTTTAGACTTCAAATGGAATATCGCTTTGTAGGGGAATTATATCCTGGGGCGCCGAGCTATACGATTATGAACAGTGGGGTTATGTTTCATTCCCAGGACCCACGCACCATGCCAAAAGAACAGAATTGGCCAATCTCAGTAGAAATGCAATTTCTTGGAGGACTGGAAGAAGGGAAATCCAGACCTACCGGCAATATGTGCTCGCCGGGCACAGAGGTATTTTATAAGGATAAAATGTATCCCGGGCATTGTATAAACTCAACTTCTGAAACCTATTTTGGAGACCAGTGGGTAAAGGCAGAGTTGATTGTTTTTGGAGATTCACTTGTTATCCATATGATCAATGGGGATACCGTTCTGCAATATACCCAACCACAAATCGGAGGAGGCGTGGTAGAAAGATATGATCCTTCACTCAAGCAGGACGGAGAATTGCTCACCGAAGGTTTTATAGCGCTGCAAAGCGAAGGGCAACCTGTTGATTTTAGAAATATTCGCCTGCTGAATCTGGAAGGATGCATGGACCCCAATGCTTTGAACTATAAGGATTATTACATCAAGTCAAAGCCAGCGGATTGTCAATACAAAAAAAATGAGTAGGCAGATAGCAGGAAGAATTAATGGCACTGAGCAAAACACGTCAGAATTATTGCTGTTTTAT
>JAUUZS010000033.1 GCA_030589835.1 Cyclobacteriaceae bacterium | reverse complement strand
AGCATACGAAATAATGGGCCCCGATGTGATCAGATGTGGAAACATCAATCCGGTATTGGTCGAGGAAAGGAATGCGGAAGAAATATTTGACGCTACGACGGGATTAGTCCAAAAAGAAAAAGGGCGTAAATTTATACTTTCTGCGGGGTGTGAAATCACCGTAAATACGCTAACAGAAAATTTAATGGCTATGCGCAAGGCATCCATTTTTAATTGACGATATTGATGTTTAAATCAGGCTGTGGACTAAAATAGGGTATTTTTCGTTTCGTGGTTTACAATTTGCGCACCTTTGCATGCTAACCCTTCATAACTCAGGAAAGAATTACACTGCGTTTTGCAAAGAATACGGAATAGAGGGGAATTAATTGCTTGCCACTATAGAATTACATTGAAAAACAAAAATTTAGCCAAAACCATGTATCTTTGATTAAAAGCTTTTATGAAAAATATAACTATACCTGTTGACATTCCCTCAGATATATTGATTGCACTAAATGAAACGGAACAAGAATTGAAGCATCATTTTCAAGTTGCAATTGCTCTAATGTTGTTTCAAGAAGGCAAATTGACCTTAGGAAAGGCAATCCAATTATCAGGTTTGACACGATTTGAATTCGAAAAATCGCTTGCCAAGAATAAAATTTCCATTTCTGAACTGAACATTGAGCAAATCATGTCAGATGTGGATAAATTAGGAAATTTATAGTTGATGAAACTTGTTATCGCAGATACAGGAGCACTAATTTCCCTTGGACATGTAGGGCACATCAAGTTGATTGAAAAACTTTTTGGGGATTTTTATATCGCTCAGGCAGTTTGGGAAGAGTTACAAAATTATGAAAATTCTGAATTTGATGTCAATATTATTAATGACTTAAAAAAAAGTGTAGTTAGAATTAAAACAAGGAATTACTTGTCGATGGTAATGGATTATGAAGAATCAGAATCTGTTATTTTGTATGAAGAGCTACAAGCAGATTATTTACTAATTGATGACAACAAAGCAAGAATTGTTGCAGAGTCACTAGATATAAATTGCATTGGCTCAATTGGACTACTCATAAAAGCAAAACAAAAAGGATTGATTGAAGAATTAAAGCCAATTTTCGAAAAATGGATGTCAACTGGCAGATACTTTTCTATTAAACTGCTAAATAAGGTATTGAATGATTTAGGCGAAAATCCCTTGACAGAAAAATAACGATCCGCACAATACCAAATATCAGTAGTCTCGATCATCTTCACCAAGGCCACGATGATCTGGAACAGGCCAGGTAGCAGCTTAATAATACCAATGGTCAGGTTGCAGTTGACGCACATAAAAAAGTATTTAAATGTGAGCTTATAACTGAAGGTAAAGGGCATAAAACAAATAAGGTATGGGAAAAATAATTGATGAAATAAAGGCGGGAAAAGTATTGGTTTCGGATGGTGCATGGGGCACTTTTTTGCAAGCAAAAGGATTGGAACCGGGAGAATGCCATGAATTGTGGAATATCAACCGTGCTGATGATGTACTGGATATCGCCTTAGGTTATATCGAGGCAGGCTCAGACATGATCGAGACCAACAGTTTCGGTGGCAGCAGATTTAAACTGGCTAACTATGGCCTTGAAGAGAGGGTGTTTGAAATAAACAAAGCCGCTGCCGAAATATCGAGGAAAGCTGCCGGCCCGGATAAATATGTGCTTGGATCTATCGGACCAACAGGAAAAATATTGATGATGGGTGACGTAACAAGTGAGGAATTGTATGATGCCTTCAAAGAACAAGCAATGGCACTGGAATCCGGGGGTGCAGATGCCATAATGATAGAGACGATGACCGACCTTGAAGAGGCCATTCAGGCGATTAAGGCTGCAAAAGAAAATACCAGTTGCGAAGTATTCTGCACGATGACTTTTGACAAAACTGTAAATAACGATTTCCGCTCAATGATGGGGGTCTCCCCTACGGACATGGTCAATCAGATTGTTGATGCCGGCGCTGAATTGATTGGCGCCAATTGTGGCAATGGCATAAAGGATATGATCAATATTGTAAAAGAAATCAGGGAAAGTGATAAAGATATTTCAATATTAATTCATGCAAATGCCGGGATGCCCATTTATAAGGATGGAAAGACTGTATTTCCTGAAACCCCAGATGAAATGGCCGATGTGACAGTGGAATTAATATCTGCAGGGGCAAATATTATTGGTGGGTGTTGCGGTACAACGCCTGAACATATTTCTAAAATCGCAGGCGTAATAAGAAGTTGAGGGTTTTCATGGCTTTATTGTGCCAATTGCTTTGAATGATGGATTTAATGAAGCATAAAGATTTGATAAAAATGGAATTACAGGAATATTCATATCGTATTGAAGAGCTGGAAGTGAGTACGGATATCATTGAAAAATTCATGGGATATGAACCTGGAAATGCGCCCGAACCCATTCCTCAATTGATCAAAGAAGTCTTGGATATCGCACATGATTACAGTGAAATCAAGGGAGGTTATGTGATTCAGGACGACATTGACATTAACCGTAATGATAAGATTCTACAAATAAACGACACCGTTTTTGAAGTTAAAAAGATCGTAGCTGGCCAGCTTAGAAAAATGGAAACCCTGGCCTTGTTTGCATGTACTGCAGGGCCAGAAATCGGGAGCTATTCTAAAGAGCTCATGCATGATGGGGATTTTATTAAAGGATATATTGCAGATGTAATAGGCTCTGAAATGGTTGAATCTGCCATGGATAAAATCCAGGATGACCTGGAGCAGAAAATGGAATCTCGTGGATTACATATTACCGACCGGTACAGCCCCGGTTATTGTGGGTGGAGTGTTGGCGAACAGCATAAATTATTTTCATTCTTACCTGAAAATTTTTGTAACATCACCCTTACTCCCTCCTCGTTGATGCAACCCATGAAATCGGTAAGCGGCATTATTGGTATCGGCACTGAAGTGAGAAGAAAAGGATATGTCTGCAACATGTGCGATATGGTCAATTGCATATACCGTGAAAAAAAACACACCAAAAAGGCCGATCGTTGCTAAATCCCCCTTGAATATTTACAAGCCTTTTCGCCTTTAGTGTCTGTCCTTAAAGTCCGCTATCTGCGTTACGCCTGCTTGCGGGCAGAAAGGTTTGGATTATAAATCCAATCAATCAGTACTTCGACATGCCCTACGGAACATGTCGAAGAGGTGGTAATAACTTTACTTTTTTAGCACTTTTTCCCTAACAAGGGAATTAAATTTATCAACCTCTTCCATAATTGGACTATGTGCAGAATTTTCAAAACTAAAAAACTCTTTTTGCGGCGCTTTTAGCTGATCAAAAAAGTCTATTGCGACGGAATACGGAGTTTGATAATCATATTTTCCCTGAAAAATAAATACGGGCACCTTCATGCTGTCAATATCATTACTCAGATTTGTATTTATCACCTCAGGCCAAAGATGTTTAAGCGAATACATGCTGGCCGGCATAAAATTCATTTTCTCGCCAAAGGTGTATTCTTTGGTATCGAGTACCATTTTAATCACCGGCCACATTCCGTCCATTTCATGGGTTACACCACCTCCAAATTGAGTCACATATCTTCTTTCAACCATTAAGAAATCTAACCATACATCACTGTTTGAAAGCGGGTCGGGAAAACTAATTGCTGAGAGTGCTTCAATTGCATTCTTGTCATTGTGCTTATTGGCCTGCTCTTTAGTCCATTCAAATGAAATTTGCTCTCCTTTATATTGATGACAAACCTGGCCGACACCCAAATAAGCATGAAAAAGTTCAGGATACTGATAGGCGGTCAATATCCCTAAAAATGATCCCCATGAATGCCCCATAATATAAATTTTTTCCTGATTAAAGCGTTTAGCAAGATATTCACTAAGCTCGCGGGTATCTGATATAAATTGGGCCAGATTCATGCTTTCAACAGGAATTTGCTTTGAATAGGACTTCCCTGCTCCGCGTTGTTCCCAATAGACCATTACAAAATCATTTTCTATCGCCAGGTTAGTATTTTTCATGAATGCTAACTCCGGACTTCCGGGGCCGCCATGCAGAAAAAGCATCACAGGTTTGGTCTTGTCAGCACCTCGAATAATAAGATACTGCTCTTGGTCACCAAGCGTTATCTTTTCAATAGTTGAAATACTCCCGGTTAGTGCTTTCCCATTTAAATCAGTAATAGGATCCGCTTTACCAGGACTATTAATCCATAATGTAACAGCAAGACCTAAAATAATCAATAGTAGTCCGCCTACGATGTACAAGAATACTTTAAGGATTTTTTTAATTGCTTTTTTCATAATTTAAGTTTGCTTAAGTAATTTAGCATGACGCACATGGCTTGGTATAAGCGGTATTTTAAAGGCTCATAACGAAGTTCTACGGCCCAAATTCTACCTTTTACCTTTTTCCTTTTCCTTTTTCATTTTAGCTATTAGCTTTTAACTCATAACTCAAAGCTCAAAACCCAGAACCCAACCCTACTTCACCACCTTCACCCACTGTCCTTTTGTATTGCTCGCTATGCTGTTGTCGTACATCGCCTCAACGAAAACAGCAGGCATATAAAATGTTCCCTGATAGCTGGCATTCAAATTCACTTTGAAGGTAACGCTTTTATTTATTGGCAGATCAAAATAAGTCATCACACGATCGTCCCGGATATCCACATAATCTGGCTTCACTCCCGGTATAAATTGATCGGAATCATCCAGGCGATTATTTAAAATTTCCCATCCGGATGGGAATATCTGAGTGATGGCAAGCTCATCATAATTGCCCCTCAAGCCTGGATTGGTCACCGTAACTTCAGCGACAAAATCCGTTCCCTGCTTCATATTTTCAACAGATATTATTTCCCCCTGCATATTTGTATACTTCACTTCCATTTTAATGTTACTTTCCATAATTTCTTCAGTTCCTTCCAGAGGCACCCCTGTTCTAATGAGACGGACATACAAGGGATTTTCCCCACTATTTGAGACCTCAATTTTACTGGCTTTGTCAGGTTCTATGAGTGTCACCTGATTCAGGTAACGGTCTCCGTCTACACGAAAATCATTACCCGCAATGCTAACAGAAACATTCACTCCGGTTCCTGGCGGATAACTCTTAGCAAATTCAGCAATGCCTATCAGACAATAAGCCGTGGTTTGTGTACTCATCCAAAAATTTTGATTGCCCATTTTCTCAGAGAGTTTGCGTGTCATTTCAAAGGCGTCAGTCTTTTTCTTCAGCCGAACTAATGTCTCCAGTATAATTGCCTGATCGCGCTGTGTAGACCCATAGGTACCACCCAATTCCCGGTATTCCCTGACTTCTTTAGTCAGCCCGGCAATGATTTCTAATGCTGCATCTTCGTAACCCGACAAGGCATAAGCAGCAGCGAGCGTCCATTTGGCAGTTGTATTGGCATAATCCCTTTCTTTCAAACGATTCATTGCGCCCAGAGACGGGTATCCTGAAAGTGCTAGTGTATATAAACGATAGGTTTGCACGTGATAATCGTTATACAACACGGCATTCCAATTATTGGCTTGATCTTGCTGGAAGGCCAGCCAGTTTGACAACAGGTCTTCGGGCACATGATAGCCTTGTTTTTTGGCTTCGATTAAGAAATGACCAGCATAATTTGTTCCCCACAAGCTAGGCTGACTATTCCCCGGCCAATATGAGAATCCTCCTCCTGCAAGCTGGAACGACCTTAATCGCTCTATAGCAGCATTAATATTCTTCTGGATGGTGGCCGCCCTGACCTCGTTGAGGTCTATGAGTTCATCGAGATATAATTGGGCAAAAACCGAAGACGTAGTTTGCTCAATACATCCATGAGGGTACTTGATTAGGAATTTTAGCCTTTGCTCCAGATTGAGTGGTGGCAGGCTTGATATCTCAATCACACTTTCATTGGTACTGACCAGCCCCAGGGGCTCATAGTCCAAATTCCATGAATTCCCTCCCTGGAGTACCTTTTCGTTTACCTGGCTCATTTCCGGATTGCCGGGTCTAATTTGTAATTCTACATCATAAGTCGCCTTAAAGCTCCCTGAGCTTGCCTCAACCTGTACCTTTCCTATCCCTAGGCTTGCCGCTCCCTGCAAGGTAAAATACACCACCTGATCTCCCGCTTCACTAAACGTTACGGATTTGGCACCACTACCCATCAGGCTCAACTTTCCTTCCGTTTTAACCTGAAGATCAACATTTTTAATGTTATCGTCCATCACAAAAATATTCACTGGCAAGGTTATCTCTTCTGTTGGCCCGGCCACTCTTGGTAAGGTTGCCAATATCATCAGGGGTTGTTTTACGGGGACAGTTTTTTCACTCTGCCCATATGCGCCCTCATATCCTGCAACCACCATGGCCCTTACGCTTCCTATGTATTGAGGAAGGTTGAATTTATGTTCGATTTTTTCTCCTGCTTTTACATAGAATGGTCCTTTAAACATCACTACAGGCTTAAACCGATTTGCCTCTTCTGCTTCCGGCCCATCGATTTCATCATCTCCTCCAATAGCCATCAGCTTTTCAAGGGCTCCGCCATAGGCTCCCATCACATCATCAAAAACATCCCAGGTCTTCACTCCAAGGGCTTCCCGTGCGTAGAATGATTTCCATGGTTCAGGGGTTTTAAACTTTGTCAGGTCCAGCAATCCATCTTCCACTATGGCGATGGTGTATGCCATAGGTTTTTCATTTTCTTCACTTACCATAACGGTAAAATCCTGTTCGGAACGCAATTCATCGGCCATGGCAATGACAGGTTTTAATTGTGTTGCCGGGTCTGTGACCTCAATAGCTTCCACTCCGTACATCCGTATAGGTAAATCGTTGGCGGTTTGCCCATGCGGCTGCAACATCGTAATGTGTGCGTATATATTTGGTGACATGGCAGAAGTGGCTTCAAATTCCACTGCGGTATTCTCTGCTTTTGTTTCTACCCAAAACGTCTGTAAAACCTCGCTTCCGGTCTCAAGGCTAATCAACGCTCTTCCTCCTTCACTGCTAGGAATGCTGATTTTAATAGATTCCCCGACATTCAGGCTTTCCTTTTCCACATTAAAACTAAGCATGGTCGCTCCTCCTAACTCGCCTTTTTTTTGTTTCCCCGCCCAGCCAGGCCAGTCGATGTAAATGATCTTTCCTGTGGAATGTCCTGATACAGGATCTTTAACTTTCAGCATATACCTTCCCCATTCAGGATAATCAACTCTTAATGAATAAATGCCTTCCCCGCCGTCAGTTTTTACGGTACTGCTGCTTATTAATTTTGAATAATAGCTGCTGGTATAATTGCTTTTGCTTTCCCAGGAATTATCCCACCACCATCGCCATTGTAACTTATACAGGCTTACTTCCAATGTTCTATCTATAGGATTCCCTTTTGCACTTAATGAAACCAGTCTTACCTTATGATCTTTATCGGTCACCAACATTCCACGCTGATCTCCTTCAGGAGTTTTTACTCCGGCAAAACTTTCGAAAGGCACATATGGTATTGTGGTGTTGTCAATGCTAAAATCACCTCCTTCTTCAAACACCTTACCTTTGAATATCGCATTCATCATACCCGGTGCTTTTTTTGATGATTTTAGTCTGAATGCCATCCTTACCAGACCTTGCTCATCTAACCTGCCTTCAAAAATTTTCTCGTTCTTAGACGAAATCTGTTTGGTCGGATCATCAAAGGTCACGTCTTCGTAGTTCTTAAATGTAGTTTTGGTGGGTACCAGTATTACCTCATAACTTGCTTTCAAGTTTTTTGCTACTGCACCATGAAGCCATCTCACATTCAGGTTTCCATATTGTGTTCCCTGATCAGCATAGAGGCGGTCGCTGTCAAATTTCAAATTGACCTTCAGCCTGTTTGGCTTGACAGTTTCAATCTTGATTTGCTTGGTAAATAATGCCCCTCCAACCTTAATTTTCGCTATCCAATTTCCCGTAGGCGCATCCTTAGGTGTTGTTGGATGAAAGGTATACATTCCTTTTAATGAAGCTGATTGAACAGATCGCTTAAATAACTGCCCCATCGGATTATACAATTCTAGTATTACAGGGTGGCCTTGAGGAAGTCTATTTTGAATGTCATCCAGAATAAAGGAAAGATGAAGGGTATCCGAAGGCCTCCATACACCCCTTTCCCCGTATATAAATCCTTTGATCCCTTTCTGAATTCTACTTCCCGAAACATTGAAATTGCTTAGGGAGAGCGAGGAACCATCATCTAATTTCAGGTAGCCAAACTGGGTGTCTTTTCTGGCTATCAAGGCATAGGGAGTGTGATCCACGGCCAATTCTATTTTACCCTCACTGTCAGATGTTCCGCTTGCGATTATTTGCTGTTGATAATCATACACTTCGATGAGCACATCGGATGTAGGTGCTGTGGTAATTAAATTGGTAGTAAATACATGAAGGGTTCCCAGGTCAGCTTTTTTTGCTACAATACCAATATCGGAGGCAAATACGATTTTATTTACCCCGCTTCGACGGGCATAGTAGGCTTCATGGCAAGGGTTGTCTCGCTCCTCCCAGTTATAATAATAATTATCGTCATAGTCATCCCAATTTGTATTTTCTTTATAATTCCAGTCTTCCATCAGGTCTTCTACTTCATTATCTGCTCCGGGACAGAAGAATAGGGATTGTGATTTTTTAAAACGCAATGCAACCTGGTAAAAGGCTCCGGGTTCCACATCAACATATTCCGAAATATCAATGCTGAACCTATTCCATTCATTCAGGTTTGTGGCCCCCATTGTGGCCAGAGGAATTGTTTTCCGGGCTACCGGTCTGCCAACCCGCTGCAATTGGTAATTCCCTCCCGGATCATTTACCTGTAAATATTGCAGGACATTGTCCTCAAAAATACGTACGATGGTCAG
This sequence comes from Cyclobacteriaceae bacterium, assembly GCA_030589835.1. The sequence goes on along the minus strand of JAUUZS010000033.1, from coordinate 5,462 downwards.
CTCTACGGCATTGAGGCTTACTGCCTCAAAAGGCACAATCAGGCCTTCGGAGCTGGGCATGATCACGCCATTATTTGCGGTGATTTTTACCTCCGGCTTCTTTTGAGAAAACTGTAGGGAGGTTATGAAAACATCCTTCAATGAATACCCTGCATTATTTTGGATGGACTTATCAATAATGAGTTCTACTTTTCCCACCAGATTGCCAGTAGCATAAATCTTCAATTCATTGAGGTCTACCACAATGCGGGGAACTTTCCCTTTTGACATGCGGACAAGCCCCCGTAGATTTTGCTTTTCATCAATGGGGTCAGAAAATTTTACGGAAATGTATTTATCTCCTGTCAGAATAATATTTACAGAGTTCACTTTAAACTCCTCCAGGGAAGGAATCACATAATCCATCTCACTCGATTTGTCCACTCCTATGGCAGCGCCCGACCAGGTGATTTCTACGACTCCCTCCTTTTTATCTCTTTGCACCTCTTCAATAATGAAGCTATGCAAGTTTTGCCCGGTACCGTGTTCATAGCTTACCTTTAATTCATTCCCATCCTGCATGGCAGAAAGAAGCTGCTCCGCCAGCTCATTGGTCACCTGATCAGCGGTTTGGATCGTACCGGTCAGTTTAACTCGCGTCAGGTCTTGGGCATCATACACCGAAATCCCTTCAATTTTAACATCGAAATTTTGGGGTATACACTCAAAGGTGAATTTGAATTCTCTTTTATCGGAGGGAACCTCAATGAGTTTATCCAGGAGCAAGGTGGTTTTGTAGCGCTGACCACTTTTTAACACGTCCTCAGGTTTAAAAACAATGGTTTTGTCATCTTCCCAAACTGCCTTGCCTTTTAAGGAAGGGTCAAAAGAAAATATATTTTCATCGATTTCCTTTCCCGCCTCGGCAGTAGAAACCGCTTTGGCTAATTTTACGGTAATATCAGAATTTTTTGATATGTAGCCTGTTGTATAGGCGGAAACGTATTCGAGGAACAATGTCTTTGGACTGCTAAAACTATCCTTTTCTATTTTTTGATCATTTTTACATGACAAAAGGACTACGAGCAACAAAATGTACAAGGGATAAAAAGGGCGTTTAATACTCATGGCAATAAAAAATTATTTGTAAAATCTTTTTACAAGTAACCTTTTTTTCATCAAAATATCCAGATATGGAGTGCAAACTTTAATCAAAAGATCACATGTGCAAAAAGAAATAATTCTATTTTCATGATGGTTTATAATAAAGGGTTCAGCAATTTATTGGGAATATCCGTATATTGAAACAACATTATTGCTATGATAAAAAACATAAAAAAGGTACTTTATCCTATTGGAATTGTGGTCTTGCTCCTATTCTTGCTATTCACCACCAACCAGTTGGTTTCCTTTTACAACAATCTTTCATCCATTCACCCGATTCTGGGTATCATTGGAACATCACTATTGGGTATTATTATTATCGGCCTGCTCATCATTCCTTTTGTGCTCATGGCAAAATTACCTGCACCACTCCCATTCCCGGTAAATAATCAAGAACTGGATAAATATAAATTGATGCTAAAGGATCGTTTGGCAAAGCATCCTGTGACCATTGAACACCGTCTTGACCCGCATAATCCTGAGCAGTTTATTCTGATAAAAGAAAAGCTCAAAGCTAAGACAGATCAAATTATTTTTGAAACCGCATCGGCTGTTTTTGTTTCTACGGCAATTTCACAAAATGGCAAATTGGATGCCTTTACGGTATTGGCGGCACAGGTTCGCTTGGTATGGAAAGTAGCTCATGTGTATTGGCAACGACCCTCATTCAGGAATCTCCAGCAATTATACACCAATGTAGCGCTAAACACCATGGCGGCTTCTGCGATCGAAGAGATCGACTTAGCTCAACAGATACAACCGATCCTCAATGCAGTGTTAAAAAGCCCCGGCAAGCACATACCGGTAGTTGGCGGAGCGGCAAATATCATTACGGATTCTATTCTCGAAGGAACCATCAATTCATTTTTGACCTTACGGGTTGGTGTCATGACTAAAAATTATTGTGCTCCGGAAATGCAAACGATAGAGGAAATTAAGTCGAATTCCTTTGTGGAAGCTTCAGGACTATTAAAAAAACTGGTCATAAAATCCTCAGCAAAAGTAGTGGAAGGGATTTTGAGAGCAGGCAAAAATGTGGGTATTCAAACTTTTAAAAGTGGTTATGGCGCAGTAGAGAAGGTGGTGAAATCAGCCAAAGGCGGCCTTACAGGACTGTTTGCCCGTCATCCTAAAGAAGAACTAAAGAAGTAAGGTATAAAAAAAGCCACCCCGGATTTTCGAGGTGGCTCAGTAAATTATAAGTTCGTTATCCTATTGTCCCGTAAGCTCCTTTATTTTTTTCTCTAACGCTTCGGCTTCATCACTCATTTTCAATTGAAGATATACTCCGGTAAGTGTCTCCAAAAGCTGGATATCTTCATCGGGCTTAACCTCTACAGCCTTCTCAAAATAAGGAAGTGCTTCTCTGAAATGTACCGCAGCCCTATCTACATATTCTGTTTCATTTTTTCTATATTCATCCAGAGAAAGATTATTTAATTCACTTACGATTTCTCGTGCAATATTGTAATACACAACACCAAGATTGTAGTTGGCTTCATAATAATCAGGCTTCAACTCCAGTGCTTTTTTATACTGAGCCTCAGCATTTTCAGCATCCTCTTTTTGATCGTAGAGGTATCCCATGAAATAATAGTACAAATGGTTTGTTGGATCATGGTTAATGGCCGTCTCGAGTTACGCTTTTGCGTTATCCTCTTTTCCCATGATGATTAATGTAGTAATCTTCTCCTGGATCAATTCATTGTTTTCAGGAAATATTTCAAGAGCCTGGGCTACGACTTTCAATACACTTTCCAAATCTTCCTTCTCTGTTCTGTAAAGATAGATCATGGTCTTGTAGGTATCCATCTTGGCATCTCCATTGTCGGCCAATTTCTGGAAACATGCCAGCGCCTCATCAATCATATCTGCCTGTTGAGCTGAAACTCCACCATACAGGAGTGCTGTGGTATCATTTTCCTCTACCTTTAAGGCAGTTATAAAAGCTTCATAAGCACCTTCATACTCATTATTATTATAATATTCAGCGCCCACATTCATTATAGCGCTATACAACTGATTGATTTCATTATCTGCTGAAAAATAATACGGCGAATTTTCTTTTTCCATAGCCTTCACTTTATTTAGTGCTTCCATGGAGATTTCCAAGGCCTCTTCTCCGGCCAGGTTTTTAAAATCCGTACTGTCATCCAGGTAAATTGCCCGATAAATTTTGGCTTTCGTAAACCAGTTTTTTGAATTACCTGACACTTTCCCTTTTGCATCAACCTCGAAAGCCAGGTCAATTTCGGCTTTTGCGATATCCAATTTCCCTTGAGTCAAAGCTGCTTCAGCCTTAGCTGCCTTCCCTTTAGGCACATATTGAGCATATGTAAAGCTTGCCATGCCTATGAACAACATTATAAAAGTTACCTTTTTCATTATATAAAAATTGAGTTCAAAAATATATTCCTATCTAAATATGGAACAAAAAAATATTACTCTTCTTTTTGTTCAGTGTTTTCATCTTTTGATTCCGTATCCTCATCTTTTGGTTCAGTGTTTTCATCTTTTGGCTCTGTCCCTTCATCTTCAGGTGTGGGATTTTCCTCGGGTTCTCCTAGTTTTTGAATGGCTTCTACAGACGAAATTTCATCATTATCATTCAATCGAATAAGTTTAACGCCCTGTGTTGCCCTTCCCATTACTCTAAGGTTATTAACCTCCATTCTTATTGTGATCCCTGATTTATTTATAATCATTAAATCATCGGAATCCGTCACCTCTTTTATGGCAACCAACTGACCGGTTTTGTCTGTGACATTTAAAGTCTTAACACCTTTTCCTCCCCTGTTGGTGATTCTATATTCAGAAACCTTCGATCGTTTGCCAAAGCCCTTCTGAGAGACCACCAACAAATCTGCATCTTCGCGTTCGATACAAACCATGCCAATTACTTTGTCATCACTGCTGTCATCAAGATAGATACCTTTAACACCAGCTGCCACTCTTCCCATCGACCTCACTTTGGATTCATGGAAATGTATGGCTCTCCCTGACTCAACGGCGATCACAATATGATTATTGCCATTGGTCAGTTTCACCTCTAGCAGCCGATCTCCTTCTCTGATGGTAATGGCATTAATTCCATTCTGTCGTGGTCTTGAATAGGCCTCAAGAGATGTTTTCTTTATTATTCCCTTGTCGGTACACATCATAATAAAGTTATTATTGATGTAGTCCTGATCCTTTAGATTTTTTACATTTATTACTGCTCTGACCGAATCGCCTGATTCTATACTTATTAAATTTTGCAGGGCACGACCTTTGGCGGTCTTACTACCTACAGGTACCTCATATACTTTTTTCCAATAAACCTTTCCGAAGGTTGTAAATATAAGTAGATAGTTGTGCATGGTCGCAACGAATAAATGATCGGTAAAATCATCGTCTTTTGAGCCGGCACCTTTGCTTCCTATACCACCTCTGCCTTGCGTCCTAAAATCAACTAAAGGGGTTCGCTTTATATAGCCCTGGTGCGAAACGGTAATAACCATTTCTTCATCGGGAATAATATCTTCTATATTGATATCATCGGCACTATGGACTATTTCCGTTCTCCGTTCATCACCATATCGTTCTTTAATTGAAGCCAACTCTTCTTTGATGATGTCCATCCTCAAATCTTCCTTGTCGAGGATTTCCTGAAGCTCCTTGATCAACTCAAGAATTTCGGCATATTCCTTTTCTATTTTATCTCTTTCCAGACCGGTGAGTCTCTGGAGCCTCATTTCAAGAATTGCCTTTGCCTGGATTTCGCTGAGTTCAAATTTACTCATCAAACCTACCCTGGCCGTATCCGGATCTTTTGAATTTCTAATGAGTGAGATCACCTCATCGAGGTTGTCAAGGGCTATTAAATACCCTTTTAATATATGCGCTCTTTTTTCCGCCTCCTGAAGTTCATATTCCGTTCGTCTGATCACCACTTCATGACGATGCTCAACGAAGTATTTGATCATCTGCTTCAGGTTGAGCGTCTGCGGCCTCCCTTTTACCAGAGCCACATTGTTTACACCAAACGATGATTGAAGCTGCGTATATTTGAACAGGTTGTTCAATACTATATTTGGAATGGCGTCTTTCTTCAGGTCATAGACAACCCGCAATCCATCCCTGTCCGATTCATCCCTGAGATCAGAAATGCCTTCTATTTTCTTTTCATTGATCAAGGCGGCTGTCTTTTCGATCATGGACGCCTTATTGACCATATAGGGTATTTCTGTTACGACAATTTGCTCTTTCCCGGTTTTAGTTTGATCAAAATGCGCTTTTGCACGCATCACAACCCTTCCTCTGCCTGTTTCAAAGGCATT
>JAUUZS010000290.1 GCA_030589835.1 Cyclobacteriaceae bacterium | reverse complement strand
CTCTCCAGCTCCTTCTATAAAATCAGGACGAAATTCGAGTTCCATTTCTTCATGGAGTTTCACGATTTCACCTACCTCATTTGCTGGAAGGTTTATTCCTAAGCCCTTAAAAATAATATCCATTCTGTCAACAACTTCCCATGTCACAAACTGGTTGTGCCACACTTTGCTGAAGGCTGCATCAGCAGTTTTATATATGGAATCAACAAGCTCTTCGGAAACATCTTTGTGATTTTGGGCATAGTCCAAAACCAAAGATCTCCGTTCATCCTTTTTCGATAATCTCCCTGCTGCTTTTCGCTTTGGTTCATCCGAATCATCAATGAATACCGTGTCCCAAAGGTCGAATGTTATTGCTTTTATCATATGTATTATATTAGCTTAAATAAGTTTATTCAAGATTGAAACCACATCGCCTTTTTCAACCTTTTTTGGATTGAGCGGACAGCATGGATCTTCCAACGCATAGGCTTCCAGTTCATCAAATTTATCAGATCCCACGCCACATTCGGAAAGTTTTTTATTCATCTTCAATGTGTCCAACCACTTTTCAATGGCCTCAATGACAGCTCCCGCGTCATTTGCCACACCAAATATTGTCCCAAGTGATGCATATTTTTCACGGGTAGCATCTCTTGATAGATTATAGCGCATGACTTCCGTCAATACAACTGCATTGGCCAATCCATGATGCATGTCATAGATCACACCGAGGGCATGAGCTATCGAGTGATTTAGCCCCAATCCTTTCTGAAAAGCGATCGCGCCCATTGCAGAAGCCATGAGCATGTTACCTCGGGCATTTATATCAGATCCATCGCTTACGGCAACAGACAAAAATTTAACACACATTTCCATCGCTTCCTTTGCCATACCATCGGCCATCGGATGAAAAGTTTCCATGATGTATGCTTCGAGGTTATGCACAAAAGCATCTACTCCGGTAGCAGCAGTTAACTTAGCTGGAAGGGAAACCGTGATCAAGGGATCAAGCACTGCGATGTCCGGCATCATGTATGGTGAGAAGATGATGGTTTTTTTGTTATTTATATTAATCACACTGCTTCTGCCAACTTCACTTCCGGTGCCTGCCGTAGTGGGAATGGCATAAAACGGAGGCATATTGTTAAGGATATACTTATCCCCGCCCTTCATGTCATCATATTTCTCAAGCGGGCCGTCATGTGTAGCCATTACCTTCATGGTTTTTCCCGCATCAATTGGAGAGCCCCCACCTAGGGCAACGATAAAATCGCACCCTGTTGATTTATATACTTCAGTTCCTGCCAGCACATTTTCCTCGGTGGGGTTTGATTTTACGTCGCTGAAGATTGCAGTGTCAATACCCACTTTGTTAAAATAATCTTTCAATTGCTGCGCAGTGCCTACTTTTTCAATGCCTTTATCTGTGACAATCAATCCTTTTTTTAAGCCTCTTTCTTTGACAATATAGGTGAAGTCTTTCATGGCTCCGGGCCCGTATTCAATTTGAGTTGGATATGAGTAAGTATGTCTTTTATCAGCCATTTTAATATTCATTGAGATAGTTCTACTTTATTTATTTAATGATTTAATGATTGAATGATTGAATGCTAAAATGAATGAATATGAAGCTTGTCATACTTTATGTATTGTGTAAAAATAAATTACATCATATACTCTTTTTCCATTTAATGATTTACACATTTTATCATTCTCTCATTCAATCATTCTCTCATTTACACATTTACACATTTTATCATTGAGCCTTTTTATTGTTCAAATCCGTTTACTGGATCTTAATGCGAAGATGATAAGATTTCGGCCTTGTAAGTTGTTCGTAACCGACCGCTGAAAGTGTACAACCACGGCCTGTATTCTTAACTCCCGTCCAGGATAAAAATGGATCCAGGTAATCACATCTGTTCATGAACCAAGTGCCGGTTTCCACTTTGTTTCCAATAGAGATGGCTTTTTCTTCATCTTCCGTCCAAATAGAAGCAGTTAGGCCGTATTGGCTGTCATTCATCAGCGCTAACGCTTCCTCATCATTTTTTACTTTCATGATGCCTACCACCGGCCCGAAACTCTCCTCGGTCATAATTTCCATCGAGTGGTCCACATTTACCAGTACTTGTGGTGCGAGGTAATTATCACCCAGTTTGGTTTGGGGGAATAAAGCCGGATCAATTAAGGCCGTAGCGCCTGCATCTACCGCAGCTTTAATTTGATTAATTACTGTTTCAGTGCCACCTTGTTTTGCAACAGGCCCTATATTGGTTTCCTTTTCGAGCGGATTTCCCAGCTTATATTTTTTAGTAAGCTCAACAAAACCTTCTACGAATCTATCGTAAACGCCTTCCTGTACATAGATGCGCTCAATCCCACAGCAGGATTGACCGGCATTAAAGAAGGCGCCATCTACCAGGTTTTCGATGGCGAAATCAAGGTTTGAATCCTCACAAACATAGGCAGGGTCTTTACCTCCAAGCTCCAATCCAACCCCTACAAAACGTTCGGCTGCTACCTTTTGAATTTGGTGTCCTCCGCTGACTGAACCTGTAAAGGACACGAAGTTAATTCGTGTATCCCTGATCACATTTGCTGTGTCATCATGACTAAGGTGAAGGTATTGAAATAAACCTTCAGGCAAACCGGCAGCCTTAAAAGCATCAGCAAACCGCTCCGCTACCAGGGGAGTTTGTGCTGAATGCCGTAGAATAACAGCATTTCCGGCAAGCAAAGCCGGAACAATGGTATTGATTGCGATCATGTACGGATAATTCCATGCCGGGATCACAAATACAGTTCCAAGTGCTTCTCGCTTAATGTATCGGTTAAAGCCTTCAATCTTGTCCACATGCACATCTGACAATGATTGCTCTGCCAAATCGAGCATCCCTCTTGTCCGTTCTATTGTGCCATTCACTTCAAATGGGGTGTGGCTGATTGGCCTGCCCATTTGCCAGCTTAGCTCTTCACTTATCTGATCTTTTAAACCTTCAAAGGCCGTAATAAATTTTTCGATATAGGGCTTTCGATCTGCGACAGAAAGATTTCGCCATGAGGTTTGAGCACTTTGGGCCGATGACAACGCTTTTTCAATTTCCTCAGAAGTGTGTAGCTGAAGTTCAGCATAAATACTCCCATCAGCAGGGGAGATTACTTGAAATTTACTCATTATTTAAAATACCTATTTTATTTATGTAAATATTTGTATGCACGTAAAATTGAAAACACAGAAAACGATCAATCCTTTCTTTATTACACCCAATTCTCTAAATAAATCCTTTAACTTGCTACCTATTCAAAACTAACCATCCCTCCAGAAAACTTCAATAATAGTTATCGTTTCTTTTTCAACAAAATCGACCTCTAAATAATTCTTTTTTATTCTTTTCTCCTAATAAAAGGAGTCGTTATTAATACCAAGAAAACACTTAGAATGTACTACTGATTTCTATTAAAAATCTACCCTATTCAAGAAAAAAACGAATATCGCATACATTATGTCAGCTCCCTACAATTCAATCTCCAAACTAATTCCGCCAATTAAGATGTGCTTCCATTGGTAAACAAAATTTCCTGATTGAACCAATACATAAACTGCCGGTTTATATTCTCCAAATGCGGGATTAAAAATAAGGAATATTAAACGCGAACCTCATCGCTCATTCCTCTTAGCTCCTTTTTGCTTTTAGATTTTAGATTTTAGCTTCATAAACCCCCACAGCACCTGCATTCAGGATTTTTCCTGATATTAGTTATATTAAATGACATATCGCAAAAATCCATGGAGTACAATCTGCCAGCAAGTGGTTCTCCTAATCCTGAAATAAGTTTAATGGCTTCCATGGCGCCCATGCATGCGACCGTGCCACTAACGGCTCCAAAAACCGGAAACTTTCTTTTCCAGGCTGCCGGTTGTTCGGGGTATAGACAAGCCAGACAAGGTGTCTGTCCCGGGATGATGGTGATAATCTGGGCTTCAAGTTCGTACATGGCACAATCCACCAGGGGTTTATTTTGAGCCACAGCTTCGTTGTTCATTAGAAATCGCTCCTTAAAAAGTGGCGCGGCATCGACTATCACATCCGCTTCAGCAACCAGTTCTTTAACGTTATTTTCATTAATATTATCATTAACCGCTACAATATCAAGGCGAGGATTCAGCTCTTTCAGGCGGCGTTCTACGGATTCAATTCTCGGTTTCCCAAGCCAATCATCGGTCATGAGCAATTGGCGGTTCAAATCACTCTCTTTGACATTCCCTCCATGCGCAAGAATTAATTTCCCTATCCCGGCAGCGGCAAGTTCATAGGCCACTACACTACCAAGTCCTCCACAACGGGAAACGAGTACCGAAGCATTTTTGAGTTTCTCCTGCCCTTCTTCTCCAAATCCCGGCACATCCATTTGCCACTCATATACGGCACGTTCTTTATCTGTCAGTTTGTTCATTATTATCTACCCTCCGGCTATTGGTGACATGATCATCAACTCATCGCCCTCGTTCAATTTCGGATTTTCAGCATATCTCACCTGATCGTTATTGATAATCAATATCACCGAATCACGGTATGCACCAGATTCATCATAAAGCATCTCAATAAATGATTTAGTATGATTGGCGCTCAATATTTTAACGCATTTCTGCAAATCTATTCCAGCTTCAAACTCTAATGTTTCTGATCCTTTGCCTGCCTCTTTCTTGATCTGGGCAAAATATTTAATATTAATTTTCATTTGTTAAAATTTTCTGACATACCTGCCATTTGGCAATCGACAATCTCACTTTTTTGTACTTCAATAATTATCTCAGGCATTGCCTGTTCATTATTCTACAATTCTTTCGTTTTCAATCTTTAATACACGATCAGCTAACATCTTCGCATCACTGCTTGAGTGAGAAATATGCAGGGCAGTTATGCTCAACTCCTTTTTTAATTTCTGCAACAACATGTACATATCATCCCTGGTAGGTTCATCGAGTGCGCTCAATGGTTCATCCAGGCATAAAAATTCAGGATAAAAGGCGAGGCCTCTGCCCAGTGCGATTCGCTGCCTCTCCCCCCCACTCAAACCGGTTATATTTCTGTTGAGCAAATGCCCAATGCCAAGCAACTCTGCAAGTTCATTAACACGATCAGCTATTTTAGGTTTTTCCCATTTTCGTATCCGCAAGGCAAAACTCAAATTTGATTGCACATCCATAGAGGAGAAAAGTGCTCCATCCTGAGGTACATAACCAATGGAACGTTCAGAAGGTTTCAGCCTGGAAATATCTGAACCATCCAGTAAAATCGTACCCGAATGAATTGTCCTCAGCCCGCAGATTGCTTCTAAAATCGTTGTTTTCCCACAGCCTGTTTTTCCCATCAACACCACGTATTCACTTTTTTGAATGTGAAAACTAATGTCGTCCAGCCTGAAATCTCCCTGCCTGATAGATAGTTTGTTTATGGATAGCATTAGTCTACAGTTTTAAAAAATCCTATACTTCCGAAATAACGCATAACCATCAGCACGCCAAATCCGGCGAATATCATGATTAGCGATACCGCAACGGCAGCTTCAATATTACCTACCGACATTTCCAAAAAAACCGTGGTGGGCAATACTTCAGTTCGCATTCTTGTCGCACCGGAAAATATCAGGATAGGCCCAAATTCGCCCAATGCCCTTGCCCACGCCAGTGATCCTGCGGTAAGAATTCCCTTCTTTGCCTGAGGCAGCAATATCATCCAAAAGGCCTGACCTTTGCTGCACCCCAGCGTCAGCGCCACATCTTCCTGCCTCGAATCGATTTGTGAAAAAGTCACGCTCATGGTGCGCACGGCAAATGCACAAGCTACCATAAATTGAGCAATCACGACACTATACACCGTATACGTGATACGTATATGGCTTTCGATAAATTTTCCGGGAGCGGTT
>JAUUZS010000021.1 GCA_030589835.1 Cyclobacteriaceae bacterium | reverse complement strand
GATTCAATTATCGATTATTAAACTGTCGCCCTTGTTGTGTCTTATGACCAACAAGCTCATGCAGGGCATTTTTTTTGTTGGTAACAACCTGCCTACCGCAGGCAGGCACCAACAAAGACGTGAAGAATCCTATTTTTTCAAGTGTGTGATAAGGTCTTTTAAAAACTTCCAAAGCGAATCATATGCATTCCCCAGTTCATGGTTTTTTTTAGCAATCAAGTATATGATTTTCATATTAGCCGCGATGTCTTTGTATGCCCGGATCAATTTGTAACTAGGATCATATATGTGCGCTACTTCTGAACTTACACCATTCAATTCAAGGATTTTTATATTTTTCCCATTATAAAGATCATCTAAAGTGGGAACCTTAATATCAAATCTTCCATAATTATATCCCTGGACTTTAAGTGCAATTTTATCAAAAACCTGATTTAGTTTTTCATTGATCAGATGATGCCCGTTGTAGAATGTGGTACCCCTGCAATGATTGCCAATAGGTTCCAAATATTTTTTTTCGCCATCAATCAATATATCATCAAGCTCATTTTCAAACTTATTGTTAAGATATTCCAACCTTGCATTAGCGCGGATCTCATTGGAAATGAGTTCCCGCATGTTACGCTTTCCATCTCCAGTTATAGAAAGAAAACCCTTTTGAACGATCGACGTTATTTGTCCTTTTTTCTCATTAGGAAACCGATAATATAAGATACCTAATTCAATATCATAATCAATGTATTCCTGGATAATAAGATCATGGGTTTTATGAACAAGATAGGTTTTTAGTTCATTTTCACTTCTGATCATTTCCACGTCTTTTCCGCGCTCTCCAACATCCGGTTTGATGATAAATGGATATTCAAAGTTTTCATTCTCAATGACTTTTAAAATACCGGAAAAGGAAGTATTTCGTAAGATTAATATTGTTTTTGGTAAATATTGTGAAGGTATTGAAGAAAGTACTTTACTCTTTGATTCGCCTATCACGCCGCCATATTTCATGCCTAGATTGGCTGTTGAGGAATACATGAACGATCCGGACCTTAAAGCAAGGTAAAGGCCATAGAAGTACATTGGGATATAGAAAACGGCATATGGCCAGTACTCATAATTGAATATTTTCGAGAATAAAAATGATAGCCTTCGCCTAAAAATCAGAAACATAGTCCAAAGAAAATCATTTTAAGGTTAGATTCTTTCCTTATTTATTATTTTGTAATAAAAAGACTCTGGTCAAATGGGGGGTTAATTCAATTAATGCGTTATACAAAGTGATCTTGTTCAGTGTTTTCCCCAAATAGCACTTTTGACTCAATTTCGGTATCAACTAAGGAGCCTGAAGTTTCCATACATTTACCTCTTCTTTGTTCCCGCTGCATCAACAACACAAATAGTAACAAGGTTCACTACTTCTTCCGTAGTTGCACCGTATTGAACTAAGTGAGCGGGCAAACGAGTTCCCATTAGCATAGGACCGATGGGAATCGCTTCGGCCATATATTGTAGTGAATGCAATGTAAGGCTGCCAGACTGCAAATCAGGAAAAATCAAGACATTGGCATTTGATTTTAGCGTTGAAAAAGGGAAATAGTTTTTGCGCAGTGCGAAATTTCGGGCAGCTGATAATTGCATTTCACCATCTATTTCTAGATCTGGATAACGTTCTTTCACCATTTTTGTAGCCTGACGAACTTTAATGGTATTTGGGTGATCTACACTTCCGAAGTTGGAGAAGGACAACATGGCTACGCGCGGCTCAAAGCCAAGTGATCGACATTTTATGGAAGCCTGAATCGCTATCTCGGCAAGATCTTCAGCATCAGGATTAATGTTTACAGTACAGTCAGCCAGGGAAACTACATCTTTCGGCAGCAAAATAAGAAAATAGCTGGAGATATGCCTGATGCCGTCTGCCGGTCCAATGACCTCTAAAATCGTCCGTAAGCTTCGAACGTAATTTGTGGAATAACCAGATATCATCATATCAGCATGACCCTGGTGAACCATCATAGAAGCATAATAATCCCGCTGACTTATGCGCTGAAGGGCAGTAGCCCGCATGACACCGCGTCTTTCGCGCATAGAAAAGTATTCATTTACATAATTATCATAATGATGACTGTGAACCGGATCAATTATGGTTACACCTCCCAAATCAATCCCAAGGCGATTAATCTCACCACGGATTTCATCTTCATTTCCAAGAAGAATGGGATTGGCAATACCCTCTTCAATTAAGATACTTGAGGCCCGAAGGATGGTTTCATTACTACCTTCCGAAAAAACCACATCCATTGTTTTTTGACGTGCCCGCATGATTAAGGACCGTAATGTTTCCCGTCCTTTTCCCAGACGAACAGCAAGATTTTCTTCGTAAACTTCGCTTTCCATTGGCAAAGTAGCTACTCCATCTTCTCTTGCTTGCTTGGCAACCGCAGCAGATTCACGCAACAAAATGCGTGGATCTATCGCTTTTGGCAGGAGGTATTCAGGGCCAAAGCTGAAATTTCCATTGCCGTAAGCTCGTTCAACCTCCTCCACTACTTCATCCCGGGCGAGGTCAGCCAAGGCACGTGCTGCTGCCAGCATCATGTCTTCTGTAATGGCTTCTGCCTGCACATCTAACGCCCCTCGAAATATATAAGGAAAACTCAGGACGTCCATAATCGCATTTGGAAATTGATCCAGACCGGTTGCGACGATTATATCCTGACGGCTACCTTTCGCTTCTTCATATCCTATTTCAGGGATTGGAGTAGCCAGTGCAAAAACTATAGGATACCGATTCATGGAACGTATCATTTCCAGGGTTAAAACTCCTCCGGATGAAGCTCCAATGAATACGTCTGCATTTTTTAATCCCTGTGCTAAAGTACGTGCTTGTGATTTCCTGGCAAAGGGCAATTGATAATCATATAGATCTGTCCTGTCTGTATGCAATAATCCATCAATGTCGTAAATCAGCATATTTTCCGTACTAATCCCAAGGCGTTTAAACAGCCTCGCACATCCTATACCAACTGTTCCCGCCCCGGAAATAACCATACGGATATCTTCAATATTTTTTTCTACAAGATCAAGGGCATTTAATAGGGCTGCCGTTGCAACCACCGCTGTACTATAAAGATTTTCATGGAATACCGGAATCTTAAGACTCTCGCGAAGCCGATCATATATATACAGACCTTCGGGTGCTTTAATATCTTTCAAATTGATTCCACCGAAAGTGGGTTCCAGCATAATAACGGTTTCAATAAATCGATCAGGATCGGTTGTGTTCAATTCAATGTCAAAGACATCGATATCAGCCAATCGTTTAAAAAGAACTGCCAATCCTTCCTGCATTGGCTTGGCTGCCAATGGTCCGATGTCACCAAGCCCCGGAATTGCAGTGCCATTAGTGATTACTCCTACCAGATTTCCTTTCCCCGTATATCGGAAAACTTCTGATTCTTTTTTCATAATTTCCCGTGAAGGATAAGAAGCTCCGGGCAGGTAAGCCAAACGCAATTCTCTAGGTGTCAGACAAGCTTTTGTAGCTTTAACCTCAATTTTCCCAGGCTTGGGACTTTGATGGTATTTAAGTGAATCTTCTTGCTTGATCATAATTATTTTTAATTTTTATTGATTTTTTTGTTGTGCAGGCTGCCCAATCCTTTCAAGGGATATCGTTCAATTGTTTCATTGAGTACAGATAGAAATGATGCAACCGGCCGGGCCTGCAATATCCATAAGTGATCATCTTCAATACCAAATTCGATATCCAGCGGATAACCATAAGCTTTCTCCAGTGAAGCGGCATTTCTGACCAATTGACATAGCTCAACATATTCCATCGCCGGCCTTAAGCGCTGATGATAAATCGTTTGTGCTCGAATTGTGCCAAATCCCGCATGGTGGTTAAATGTGATTTGCGAGGTTTTATCACTGGTAATATAACTGAAGCGTAGCAACTCTTTCTCCGGGTCAATCCCCTTGGTTACCGTAACCTGATCTGCGGCAACAGTTCCGGAAACCACGCCCTCCCCGAGGCCTAACCCGGCGTTAATAACCATTTCCCTGATATTGCCTTTGGGAATATTCACCGTCTGTAGAACACCTGATACGCGTGAGTTAACCATCCGTTGCACAATTACACCCCCACCTTTCAGGCTAGCCTCCCCTCCCAGCAATGCACGGTTATGGATGGCCCGTTCGGTCCATAGTCCGCTCCAGGTTTGTTTTAGATAGTATAAGAGCTGATCATCACCATGGATATATAAATAGGTCTCAAATTCACCCGCATGTGCAGCCGCTTCAGTATCCTCTTCCAGGGAAGAAGACCGCACAGCCACATAAACAAGGCCAGCCTTTTTGCCAGATTTATCTTTCACGACAGGTTCTCCAACAATATTCCTATATGCCCCGGTAACTTCCTGACATATGGCATCTGGCATTCGGGTGCGTTCCCATAGATTGCGGATTTGTATGGATTTCTGCCTATTACTCAGATCTTCCATACCAAGAATGCTCGTAATGACTTCCCGTAACGAAAGGTCGGATTCAAACTGTCGGCCATTTCCCAAATCCATCTCCTTTATGGGTGTTTGCATCATTTCCCTGAAAGCCATATCTGTAACGACAAACCATGGGGGAACAAGATCTTCTTTGCTAAGACGATCTATTTCTGCAAGATTCGCAGCTTTCCAACCAATATAATTGTATAATTCAAAACCGCATTCAGCACTGTCTATAATGATGTGATTCGCAAATTTTTTCCGTTTTTGCTTGTCGCGGCCTGACACTTGCACCTCTATATTCTTAATAGCCGAACTGCTTTTTTGGGATATTGGGAGAAGGCTTTTTATGCGATTTAGTTGGCGTAAAAAATGACGCAATCGAAAATCATCATTCCCTTTATCTAAAATGTACTTAATTTTAACCAGCAATTTCTTTTTTAGAACAGAAAGACGATCATAGGCCAATACCTCTATATATTCTTGGTTAAAATCTTCATTTTCAGAGGATTTAATATCACAGGCAAGAAGAGCTGTTGAGGCACTTTCCAATGCATGCATGTGGTGCAAAATATCCAGCCTTAGATAAAGGATTTCAAATGCGTATTCAGAAGATGGCATATCATTAGTCGCCTTATGGACGGCATCCGTAAATGCGCTTTTTAATTCGACCATAATCTGCATCAAATATTCCCGTGTGTCATTTGCGGATAGCTGGTTGTTAAGGAGGACTGACAAAAGAAAATATTTGTCCCTGTAGCTCATACCTATTCCGGAAGGAGGATCATTCAGCAGAATTTCGAATATGGCGTATCTTGCTGTAACGGGATCAGGGCAACGTCGCAGCACATTTTCCAATTGATGCCTGGCACGCAATTGCTTACCACGTAGATTCAGGATCTCGCGCTCATTTTTGATAGTCGCAAGCATCTCATTTGCGCTGCTATATAAGCGGAATCCTTCATAAAGAGCCAGTATATTACTATCCTGGCCAAGCACGCGCATATTTCCTGCAATGGTGTCCAAAATAAGCAAATCGCCTTCCCGCAAGGTGTACTCTTTCTCCTCTATATCTGTTCGGATACAGACATCGAAATCTTTAATTTTTTTCTGCAGAATCTTATACTCAATGGATTTGAAACTTAAAATTTTCCTTCCACTGGAATCTATCTGCCATTTACCTGAAATAATAAGTGCAGGTTTTCGAAATTGCATGGCTATCAATCCTGCATGGCTCAGGATTCCTCCACCGGTAGATATAATCCCATCTGCATAATAAAGGAAAGTAGTATCTTCAGGCCTGATTGAAGTGGCGACAAGTATAGATCCACGAAAATCTTGTGGATTACGCCCTTCTGTTCCAAAAAGAGCTTTACCAACAGATTTGCCAGGAGAGGCCTTCAATCCCGTTACAATTCGATCCCCCCTCAGTGGGGCTTTCCCCGGAGGCAGCACGCTTTGCTTTATCTCTTCAAGAAAGTTAGCAGCTTTCTTTTCGTCGTTAGCGCTATTTGCTTTGGGTAAGTCATCAATAAAATCGTTGGCCCTTAATAGCCCTGCAAGATCCCTGGCATTGCAACTAACATTTGAAATCCATGCCTCTGATTTATTTTTTCGTCTTTTATAAACAACCTGATCACGGATAAAAAAGGCAAGACGAATCATGTCTTTTGCTCCCCTCAATACATAAAAAGATATTTTTTCACCACGTAAAACCAGTTCGGCTTTCTGCACAAAATAACCGTTAACGCATCCCGTGGTATTGAATTTTATACTTCGCTCCATCGGGCGAACAAGACGAGCTGTTCTTATTCCATCGGCTAATTTGTCAGCCCCACCAGCCAACAGCCCGGCAAATACCACGGTCTCATGAACACGATTGAATAAAGTTGGTGATTGAAGCTGAACTCCATATGAAGTTTGTATGAGTTCCCCCCGGGCAACTGCCTGGCGCAATGGATCTAAAACCCTTTTTTCGATATCCAGCTGCCCGGGATTTGGTTTGTCTTCTTTTCCTGATAGATCAGCAAGCTCAATACCCTGCTCCCGGAAAACATTTATAATATTTTTATAAAAACCTGAAGGAGGACAATCCGTATAAATATCAGAATAAATTCCCTCTCCAGACCAGATCTTTTCTTGTTGCCCTGTTGGACCGTTAATGAAACCGTTCAGTATGCCAGTACGGTTTTTTGTTAAAACAGCTTTTAATGGCAGGAATCCCCAGCGAAGGAAAAAGTCTATCCACGCTTCAGCTACTTTTTGCTTTGCTTTGCCTTCAAGATCCAAGGAACCAATTATCCAATCCAGATCCATAAAATAGGGCGCCATCTGAAATACATGACGCGCCTTCTGACACAGATCTCCAAGTGTGAGCGCCCGCTCCTTATCATATCGAGCGTGAATACGCACTGCATCAATTTGAATTTCGAACTCTATACGCTGGAAAAACGTTCTAATAGCATCCAAAGAAATATTAGGGTGTTGATCCAACTCATAATTGCTTACCCCAAAATATTCCAAATCAATCATACCACCGCGTAAAGGTGGAGCGTAATCGATCCTCAAAAAGGCCGGATGGTTTCGGAATCCAAAATAATAATGAACTTCATTGCCATAGCTAAAAATATCAACCCCCGGAAATTGCTTCTGACCGTGCAACATTTGCAGCACAAAACCATCAATGAGCAATTGCACGGAATATGGGATTTTTAGGATGTGTGTTTGATCTTTCTTGTTTGATTCAAAATCAGCAAATCGAATTTTGCTGTACACAAATTTAATCCCTTCCTCGCTTGCTATAATTATATCTACGGTACGGTTTGGAGAACGGCCCCCCTCTACAAGTTTGAAACCCATACTGAGACCCTGTTGATGCAAATACCTCTTCAGTCCGTGTAAGGTGCTAACTACACCAACAGAATGGGGCTCTTCGAAAGACTGTATAATCCGAGTTAAGTCGGCTGAAAACTGGGGATTGCTCACATTTTCATCCAACTCAGTTGTGATTTTATTTCTAATATCCCGATACACCCCGGGGAGAATGGTGCATTCATCACTGATATGCTTGAATAATGCCACGTAGTCTTCAACAATTTGATCCATACGTCGAATCATATCCCTGACTTTTTCCACACTCAGAGGACCAACATCAAGAAAATCACTTAGCAAAGAGGCATGATTTAAATTATAGGACCGGAAACGGGTTATGGGGTCATTCTCATATTCACTTGCATGCTCATCAGAAACTTGACCACCACATGCAATTATCAAATACAAACTAGAAGTCTGCTCTGCCGCCTCGCACTTATTTAAGAAATTCGCTTCTAAATCAGAAACCATAAAAGGAGGCGAATCCCCAATGGAAATACCTGTTAAAGCCTGAGCCTGAACTCCTAGGTTAAGGCGGCCCCAACCAATATTTGATATGACTTCACATAAAAGCTTGTTGCCAATAATTTCTTTTGACCGGCTAAAATCCTTCTTTAAATATGCTAATGCATCCGGCTGAAAACAAAGTAAATCAGTATGAGAAGCGTGGGTGTAATTAAGAAAGGGGAAAAAAAATGCAGCCATTCTTTTACCTAGAATTGCCTCCATCACATTGCGCCTAAGCTCTTTTTCAGAATTGTCTAATATCTTTGCTGCAAGTCGGCGCATTTCCAAATTTTCTTCTTCCAGATACAAAGCCATTAGTGGGTCTGAATGGCTGAATCTATTTCCCGGATTATAGCTCTTAACAAGCAAAGAAATTTTAATGATAGATGCCGTTTCGGTAAAAGGAGAATTATCCATATCCATCCGGCCTGCAATAAATCGAATTAATGAGCGGGTTACTTGTAAAGACCCTTTTTCAGCTAAGACAAGGGTAATTTCCAGCGCTTTCAGGGCCAGGGCTTTGTCTCGTGCACTAAGTAATGCTTTGATAAAAGGAAGTGGATCAGGTTTGGTCATCGCCACATCTTCCAGAAAAGAAAAAACATACTCAGCAATAGGGCCGGAACGTTTTTGAAGCAATGGGAATAATGGTTCTACATTGATGAATACTGAATCTGATATAGCTTTTTTATATATCTGATGAAGGTTGTCACAGTCCATTTTGATCTGGTTTGGCTGGACTATGCCCAGATTAAACTTGCCAATGATAGACTTGATAACCTGATCTGCAGAACCAGTTATTTCCTCAGACTTACCAGGTTTTGAATTTGTAATTTCCATATGCAATACACCCAATTCCCCTGCTAAGAATTATTGGATCATTTTATTTGTGTATCGAAGGAACTTTCACTTAGCGGAAACTCCTTTTTCTGATACATTTTCTAATTCTACAGGTTAATAAAAAAAATCTTAAAACAGGTGCATGGAATTGTCGACCAGGGACTGATGATTTATAATCAACACATTATTTATAGCCATAAATTGCTACATTTTCATCATATTATTTATTAAATAATATCCCCTTAAAAAACAAATGATAAACTATTATTGTAACCAAAATTACCTGAAGTTAGTTCGTGACAGCACCTATTTTTAAAGGATAGAATAGTTGACTCTGAGGGGGAGCATATCCCAAAGATTCCTACTCAGAGTCACCTGTTTTGGGACTCTGTGATGGAGCAACCCTGATAAATCCTGTCTTTTGCTTAATATGTAGACATTTAAACTCAAATGATGTACTTTTCATGGATTAATCAATAGAACAAAAAAGTCCTTGACTGATATCTTATTTTTAGTTTTGCTCACAGCATCTATGCTGACTTTTTTCTTGTTCCTTTATCTTGGTTTCATGTTCCAAAAGGAAGGCGAAAAAATAGCTACGCAAAAAGCTATATTCCTATCAATAACCGTATTAATCGCTGGTATACTCATTTTTACTACTCATTCAGAAATTGCACTTTACATCACGCTTTCAATTCCTTTTGCTTTCGCAATACTATTCTTCTACCCTTTTCGGAATGATCCTGACTTTACAGACGCCTTACCAAAAGAAAAACACGATGAACGGAACATCATGTTTTCTAGAAAAGAGTTAGTGCAGGGGAGTGAAAAATATTCAAGCTATTATAAGAAATACCCTGACCGTGAAATATTGGACAATGCTTTTCGGGCAGCGCCGGGATTATTATCTCCAAAATCAGCGTATTATAATGAAAAGGTCTTCCAGATTGCTGATGAGTACTTCTCTGAGATAAGCAACATCCACCAATTTATAGAAGGTACAGTGTCCCCTGAAAAAACCAAATTGGATGCAAAATCAAACACCGATCATATCAAAAAGCATGCGCTGAATATTGGCGCCTTAGATGTAGGGATTACAATTACTAAGCCTTATCATTTCTATTCGCACAAAGGCCGGGGTGATGAATATGGAAACCTAATTGAAAATACACATCGCATTGCTATTGCCTTTACTGTAGAGATGAATCATGAGATGGTGATGGCAGCCCCTCAGGCTTCCATCGTGGTGGAGTCTGCCAAACAATATTTGAATGCAGGTAAAATAGCTATTCAGCTAGCAGAATTCATAAGGAATATGGGATATGATGCCCGTGCACATATTGACGGGAATTACCAGCTTATATGCCCATTGGTAGCGCGTGATGCAGGATTAGGCGAAATTGGCCGCATGGGAATATTGATGACCAAAACACATGGCCCAAGGGTTCGCATTGCTGTTGTTACTACAGATTTGGAGCTCATTGCAGATCAATACGTAAAACAACATTCCGTGATTGATTTTTGTAGCATGTGCAAAAAGTGTGCAGAATGCTGCCCAAGCCAATCGATTCAAAAGGGTGACCCAACTGTTATCAATGGGGTAAAGCGCTGGAAAATTGATTCGGAATCCTGTTTTACATTTTGGTGCAATGCCGGCACGGACTGTGGCCGTTGCATGGCGGTTTGCCCTTACTCGCATCCTGACCATTCCCTGCATAAAATCATCCGTTGGGGAATAGGGCGATCTAGATTTTTTCGCTATATCGCTGTGCATCTGGATGATTACTTTTATGGAAAAAGACCACTGCCAAAATCCTTGCCAAAAGAGTTGATATGAGAGCCGCTAATATTTTTATTCATCCAAAAAGGGCAGATTTGAATTTTCTTTTTTTCGTCACCTTACCATTTTTTCTTTTAATAGTAATTATTCGCCACATCGCCTTTTGCCTCAATGATCAATGCTTCGCTTATCCGGAAATCAGTATGGTTTATAAGCTCGATTATCTCGTTGATGGAATCTATCAGTCCTTTTTCTTTTGCAGCAATAAGAATTCCTATCGTTCCGGTGACATTTAATTTTAATTGATGCGCCTCACGCCTACCTAAAGATTCATCTATTATCAATAGGCTATCATCTGCCTCTAAGGCTAGAGCAATTGCGCTTGATTCCCCAGGATCCAAAATTCCCTCAAGTATCCTTTGATAGTTTTTGTTTTTTGGATCCTCAACCCTTATAAAATCAGGTAATTTCTTTCCAAATTCACCAGCAATGATAGATGTTATTGTAATAGATCCAAAGAGGGATTTGAGCAATGAAATATGTCCTATCTTATCCAACAGAATAAGGCAACTCGTATCAGATACTATAATTCTTTGCATTATTAATATCTGAATCTAAATCAGTGGCGTCATGATTTATCAATGAAACATCATAATCAGCCAATAACTCCATGAATGTTGATTTGGATAACCCAACCAACTCTGCACCTTGCCCAAGAGTCAGTTTTCCTTTCTCATATAGTCTGGAAGCAAGCAACATCTTTGCCTCTTTATCATTTAAATCCAGAGATTCAGGTATGTTAAGTGTTATTGTCTTCATTATCCCTCATTTTTATCAAAGATAATAAAATCTTGTCATAAAATTATCCATCCTTCACCTTTTGGAGCAAAGCCGGCACAGACTGTGGCCGTTGCTTGGCGGTTTGCCCTTACTCGCATCCGAACCACTCACTGCACAAGTTTATCCGTTGGGGAATCAGTCGATCTAGATTTTTTCGCTATATCGCTGTACATCTCGATGATTATTTTTATGGAAAAAGACCACTGCCAAAATACTTGCCAAAAGAGTTGATGTGAAACAGTACAATAAACTTTTCAAAATGATGTTAAGACATATAGAATAAAAATCTTCAGATAAAGGGAACTTTTTATTGTTCTTTTACCTTATTTTAATGATTACAAATTAATACTTATGAAACTTCTCTTTTCTCTATTCATCGTTTTTGCCAGTCAAATCGCCTTCTCTTCAGGTCTCGAAGAAGAAGTAAGATATATTCTGATTGAAGCTCCCTGCAAAAAGAGCTTTAATGCACTCCCCGAACACGAGCAAAAAGTGATTATCACCAATGTGTTTAAAGTAGAATTCAAGACTCCCTTTGATCTGGTTAATGCACAACCGGAACTGATTAAACAATTTGAAGTCGCACTTGAAAAAGCATTTCCAAATTCCAGAAATCATGTCAACGACATCATGATCTATATGCTCCATTCTGAAAAAGAAGCGAAAGAATTATTAAAGCGGAAGAAAAATCAATTTAAGTTGCTTGATACCGGTGTGCTTAACTTGAAGATGAAATAAAAACCATTTAGCAATGAATGAAAGGTAAGGTATGCTTTTAGGCATCCTGACGCTCGAAGCCCAGAATTCGTAGGAGAAAGCTTTATTCCTCATGCTTTTTCTACGAAAAATAAGGAACACTAAATAAGAAATAAGGAGTATAAAACTAGGTTTTCATAGCTCACAACCTCATTTTCTTTTAGCTTTTAGCTTTTAGCTTTTAGCCTTCAGTCTTTAGCAATTTTCACACTCGTCAACCTGCTTTTACTTTCTATTCGTAGCTCAATCCATGGCCGAAGGGAAATAGTGGATTTTCGGAATCATATGGAACATCCTCAAACTGTTTCTCTACTGCATTCATAGACGAAGGCAATTCAAAGGGAAGTTTGGCGGTAGGATTAAACTTCCCAAACACCACATCCAGCACGGCATCGTCATAAGCGCCAAATTCTCCCAATAATCCAATAACACTGTTCGCTATTTCTGGAATTACAGCCGGTCTGTCGAGGTACATGCAAATTACGGTGGGCTTTTCCCTGGTTATTTCAAGGATCCTGTTCAATTCTGATGTATCAAAGTTAAGCTGCCCCTGGTGAAACATGGCTTCTATAAAATTTCCGTTCATTTCCTCCCAGGGCGTTTGTAGCCTCAATATGGCAACATCTGCATCATCCAAACTATCCACTACCGCAGCATAATTTCCTGCCACTTCTTCCGATATATTTTCGACATATATGCGAAGGTCCCCCGAAAGCGGTAAAGACATCGAACTATCGGCATTCATCACATTTTTCATCAACACAATGGACTTTCTCTGTGCTTCCCTTCCTTTTTCTACAAATTCCTTTTTGCCAACAGTCTGTTCTGCCATATCCACATCCAGGTATGGATTGTCAAACAAACCAATTTGGAATTTGGCGCGTAATAACCTGCGGGCCGACGCATCAATACGTGCCACAGAAATCTCTCCTTCGGCAACGAGTTCGAGCAGCTCGTCGCTATTCGAATTTCCACCAAACTGATCAACACCCGCATCGATAATTTTTTTGATTCTTTGCTTTGGCGATAATTCATCTACCCCCCAGCCTGTACTTTCAAACAAGTCAAATCCTAATATTGAAAATCCTTCTACAATACCCCAATCTGTACACACCACACCATCGTAAGCGTATTGCGCTCTCAACAAATCAGTAATGATTTCCTTATTAAAGCTCATGCCTACATTCTCGCTGGTCTGATCAATAGCGATGCCATAATAAGGCATAATCATCATAGTACCGGCTTCAAAAGCTGCTTCAAAAGGTATTAAATGGTAGTTATAATTATCTCCCGGATATTCCTGGTCAGCGCCATAGCGAAAATGTGCGTCCCAGCCATCAGCTTGTGGACCCCCTCCCGGCCAGTGCTTTGTCATGCAAGCCACCGTGTGATCTCCAATTTCTTCCCCTTGGTATCCATATATATAGGCTGCAGTCATCTTTGCCGACAAATCTGCATCCTCACCAAAAGTACCGTTTATTCTTGCCCATCGAGGCTCTGTTGCCAGATCTGCCATAGGATGCAAGGCAGTCCTAATCCCTACAGCCCGAAGCTCCTCAGCTGCTATTCGACCAAATTCGGCTACCAAAGAAGAATCATTTGTCGCTGCAAGGCCTATTGGCTCCGGCCATTCCGAAAAATCCCCACCCAGCAAATCATTGCCTATAAAATTGTTGATGCCGTGCCTGGGGTCTGAACTTATGGTCACCGGTATTCCCAGACGATCCTGCTCAGCAATTTTCTGCAGATTGTTATACCATTTGGCCAATTGTTTTGCTTTCGGAATCTTAAACAAATTGAAATGGCGAAATTGTTTATTGAGTAATACATCATAGGTAGAAACCAAACTAAACGCTGCAGGATTCGGCTTGCCAAGGATTTGGCCATCTCCCCCTACTCCTATCGGTGGGTGCCACATCAATCCAACCTTTTCTTCAATGGTCATCTGAGACATCAAATCATCAATTCTGTCCTCGATGTCCTGGCTAGTGTCTTCATAAACATCCAATTTATTGTTATGATTCAGGTCGCGGAAAGTAACGCCATCGATAGTAAGTTCTTTTTTTACCACCAAAACGGACCTGGCCGATTTATTCAGAAAAAAATAGTAAACGTTAAAAGAGATTAAAGCAATAACAATGGCTCCAATTATTCCCAGAAGAAGATATAATAAGATTTTTAGCAACTTTTTCATAATGGATATTAAGGTTTTTAGGCAATAAACCAATGATGGCAAAGCTATGAATAAAGCGTTAAATTGCTGACTGATTTTGTTTTTATTCAGGCATCCACCACATCGACAAAATCAATATTCCTAAAATTTCCACTGACCACCTTAACAAGCCACTTAACCGAATTTAATACCGAAATTGAAATTTTTAATATTATATCCTTTAGGATAAAGTATTTTTGATTTTAAACCTAACTTAAAATATTCATTATGAAAAGACATCACTCAATCGCCATCCTGGCAATATTATTTTGCTGTTTTATTACGGAATCAAATGCTCAGATTAACGCCCGGCTACTTCAGCAACCTGATGTTTCAGAAACACAAATCACCTTCGTTTATGCCGGTGATGTGTGGACAGTCCCCAAAACAGGAGGTGCAGCAACAAGACTGAGCTCTCCTGCAGGAGTAGAATCCTTTCCCAAGTTTTCGCCTGATGGGTTAAGCATTGCGTTTTCTGCAAATTACCATGGCAATACGGATGTGTATGTCACGCCGGCATCAGGAGGTATTCCTTCCCGACTTACCCAGCATTCGTTTGGTGACCGCGTAATTGACTGGCATCCCAACGGGGAGGAAGTCCCTTTTGCCTCTACAAGGGAGAGCGGAAGGCAGCGCTATTCGCAGTTTTATACCATAAATAAAAAAGGAGGAATGGCCAAAAAATTAGCCGTTCCTTACGGGGAATTTGGTGTGTTCTCCCCGGATGGAAAGCAATTTGCCTATACACAAAAGTCAAGGACATTCAGAACCTGGAAAAGGTACCGCGGAGGAATGGCCCCCGACATCACCTTATTTAACTTGGAAGACCTGTCTTCAGAAATTATAATTGATAGCGAGGCAAATGATGAGTTGCCCATGTGGTCGGGAAACAAGATTTATTTCCTATTTGATCTTGGCAATGAAAAAAGGGCCAATATTTGGTTCTATGACATGTCGTCAAAAACGGTAAAGCAGCTGACTAATTTCGAAGATTATGATGTGCACTTTCCGTCCATCGGCCCAAAAGATTTGGTTTTTGAGGCCGGAGGAAAACTATACTTGCTCAATCTTGCCGACAACACACACAAAGAAGTAAAAGTGGAAGTGGTTACAGATCAGATTGCCCTACAACCAAAGCTGGTAGATGCCGCCAAATACATCACCAATGGATGGATATCACCCGACGGAAATAGAGCTGTGATCGAAGCAAGAGGTGATCTCTTTTCCGTGCCCGCAGAACACGGATATGTAAAGAATGTATCACAGACCAGCGGTG
>JAUUZS010000426.1 GCA_030589835.1 Cyclobacteriaceae bacterium | reverse complement strand
GTTCGCAGACCAATTCTTCTATCTTCAGGGACTTTCGTGATGAAATTCACCGCTCCGGCAAATGCATTCTGACCATAAATTCGTGCGCCGGGGCCTTTCAATACTTCTATCTGCTGAATGTGATCCAAAGGAATTGGAATGTTCATCACATGATGGCCCGTTTGCGGATCGGTAAGTTTTATACCATTAAGCAAAATGAGTGTTTGTTCAAAGGTTCCCCCACGAATTCCAATATCACTCTGCACTCCCATCGGCCCGCGTTGCCGGACATCCACTCCGGGGGCATAGGATAAAATTTCAGAAATACTTTGAATGGGTTTTCGGCTGATATCTTTTTTAGTAATGATCTGTATATTTCGCGAAGCCTCAGAAAAAAGCGTCGAAGTCCTATTCCCATTAACAACCAACTCTGACATAACAATGGTAGTGTCAGTTTGGGAATGCCCCAGAATTGAACCAGACAACACAAATAGGATGAATAAATAAAATCGCTTCATTATTTGGTAAAAAAATTGAGTATAAAGGACTGTATAATTCTGTATTAGAAATGTGAATTTCATAATAGAAAAAGGCCCAAATAGGGCCTTAATGATTCTCTTTTTATAAATATTGTTTATGTACTCCTGTTCAGAACGGTTACTGGAAATTGAATTTGATGTTGCATTTAAAACGGGTAAAAGATCTGATAAAGCAACAATTTCAAGCTGAGTTATTAAATCAGTATCGTGCTCATCTTTTTCTATTAAATCATGAAAAGAATCGAGTAATCCATTAGAAATCAAAGCCTTTACAGTGATCAACTTGTGAATAATGGTCGAAAGAAAGCCGATATGAACCACCTTGCCTATCGAATTGAAAATCGCATAGGATTTATTGCTCCATCTATTAAAATGAAGCGCCTTAGGTTCGATATGGTTTATGAAATCATTCAACTTTCTCTAAATTGAACTGCAAACTTAGCAAATAATTTATTCGTGACAAGGATGATTTTCAGCTTTTACAAACCGGAAGATACACTCTCCATGCCACGTTCCTTAATTAAGGAATTCCTGACGTCAATTTTGCGGTATGCAGAAATAGGATCGATGGCGGCATTGGATTGAAGTCGCGCTTCAGCTAATAATGGTCTTACATCGGTTCGGAAAGCATCCTGCAGAATTTCCTGAGCCATGACAACATCATTAGCATCCTGACATTCCCAAATCTTTTTCCGGTCAATAATCAAGGCTTGCACATAGGCAATTTTGATTGCCTCGACCGACTGCAGCAAATCTTCAAGAGGATCCTTCAGGTTATGACTAGCATCGATCATCCATGCCAAATCGAGTTTTTTATCCATATGATGAAGGCCTTCTACTAGCTCGCTAAAGATTAAAAACAACTGATATGGTTTTATACTTCCCGCCGTCAAATCATCATCGGCATATTTTGAATCATTGAAATGAAATCCACCAAGCTTTCCTTCTGATAAAAGCAGTGCGACTATTTGCTCAATATTTGCGTTTGGCAAATGGTGCCCAAGGTCAACTAAAGTTTTAGCCTTGTCTCCAAGTTTATTTGCAAGATTAAAAGAAGCGCCCCAATCATTAATCACAGTGGAGTAAAATGACGGTTCAAATGGCTTATATTCCACCAACACTTTCCAATCTGCCGGAAGGGCATTATAAATCTCGGCCAATGATTCATATGTTCGTTGAAATGCTTTTTTGAAATTTTGTTGGCCCGGAAAGCAAGATCCATCCGCCAACCACACCGTAAGGGCTTTTGAGCCCAAAGCATCGCCATGCCGGATCACCTCAATATTATGTTCTATGGCTTGCTTTCGGACGTTTGCATCGGTGTGAGATAAAGAGCCGTATTTATAACTCAGTTTCTGATCAGGCTGATCCTGAAAAGTATTCGAATTGACAGCATCAAACTTAATGTTGAGGTCGGAAGCCAAGGTTTTAATGGCATCGACATTTTCAGGGATATCCCAGGGTATATGCAATGAGACCGCACCGCTCGATCCATTTAAAGCGTGAAGCAATCCGATGTCTTCTATTTTCTCTTCCAAAGTTCTAGGTTCGCCACCAATCGAAAATCTGCCAAATCGTGTGCCTCCCTGGCCCAAGGCCCAACTAGGAATTGCAATTTGAAAGGCTTTTAGCTTTTCAATGATATCCCGGATATCAATCCCTTTTTTGCTAAGTATAGAACTTATGTAATCAAATGAATTTTTATGGTCATTGACATCAGGCTGATTTACATCTTGTATCAGGTCATTCGATAATCTCATGTGTACGTAGATTTTAAAAATTGTAAAAGCTCAAATATCGTAAAAAGTACAGTATTATAAATAAAAAAAGCCCGATCAATATGACCAGGCTTTTTACTATGAATTAAAATATTTTTAGTAACGATAATATTCAGGCTTATACGGCCCGTTTACGTCAACTCCGATATAATCTGCCTGCTCCTGAGAAAGCACATCCAGTACCACGCCAACTTTCTCTAAATGAAGTCTTGCAACTTTTTCATCAAGATGTTTAGGCAGTGTATAAACTTCATTCTCATATTTTTCAGCATACAACCAAAGCTCCAACTGTGCTAGTGTCTGATTTGTGAAGGAATTAGACATCACAAAAGATGGATGGCCGGTAGCACAACCAAGATTCACCAATCGACCTTCAGCCAAAACAATAATATCGTTTCCATCGATATTGTAAAGATCAACTTGAGGCTTAATTTGGTCTTTCGTTTCACCATAATTCTCGTTTAACCAGGCCATATCAATTTCATTATCGAAATGACCAATGTTGCAAACTATAGTTTTATCTTTCATCAACTTAAATTGCTCACCTGCAACAATGTTTTTATTGCCTGTGGCCGTTACGATAATGTTGGCTTCAGGAATGGCATCAACCATTTTTTTCACTTCAAACCCATCCATTGCAGCCTGAAGCGCACAAATCGGATCAATTTCCGTGACGATTACCCGAACACCTGATCCCAATAAGGATTGTGCAGACCCCTTTCCTACATCACCGTATCCGGCAACCACCGCTACCTTTCCTGCAAGCATGAGGTCAGTAGCTCTTCTTATCGCATCCACCAACGATTCCCTACATCCGTATTTATTATCAAATTTAGATTTTGTCACCGAGTCATTTACATTGATCGCAGGAATAGGCAAGGTACCATTCTTAACTCTTTCATATAACCTATGTACTCCGGTTGTCGTTTCTTCAGAAAGGCCTTTTATATCATCAAGCAATTCAGCATGATGATCGAGGACCAGATTGGTCAAATCCCCTCCATCGTCAAGAATCAAATTGAGTGGTTTTCCCCCTTCGAAAGCAAAAAGCGTTTGTCCGATACACCAATCAAATTCTTCTTCGGTTTCTCCTTTCCATGCAAATACCGGCACTCCTGTTACTGCAATGGCTGCTGCTGCATGATCCTGAGTAGAAAAAATATTGCATGATGACCAGGAAACCTCAGCGCCCAATGCGGTCAAGGTTTCTATTAAAACTGCTGTTTGAATGGTCATGTGCAGACATCCGGCTATTCTGGCTCCTTTAAAAGGTTGGGCCTCGCCATATTCTTTTCTGAGTGACATCAGTCCCGGCATCTCAGCCTCCGCCAATTCAATTTCTTTTCTCCCCCAGGCAGCAAGGGCAATATCTGCAACTTTATACTTTAATTCTGACATATTTTAGAATGATATTTTTTAAATGCGCACAAAGGTAATTTATTCAGTGTTAAATTAAAAACCCGGAATTATTCTATTATTTAATAAAAACAACCTCCTTAAAATCAAAAAGCCGCTCTCCCTCATCTAATTCCATCTTCAATTTCCCGGAAGTCTCCACATCAATTATTCTTCCATTAAAAAAAGTTCCCTCAGATTGATAAACATGAATTTCCTCTTTCCAATACAAATTTTTCAAATACGCTTCTCTCAGTGTATTGATTTTTCCTTTTTTAAGTTGAAAATACTTTGACTCCAATTTCTGTAAAAGCAGGTTAGTAAGTTCTTCCCTGTCAAATTGCTGCCCGCATATATTGGCCAGTGATATTGCATTTTTCTCTTGAAACTTAACTTGATTTATATTGAGGCCAACCCCAACAATGCACCACTCGATCACATTTTTTCTGATATAATTTTCTATAAGTATCCCACCAATTTTTTTATCTTCATAGATTAAGTCATTTGGCCACTTAATTTTGATTTCCTCTTTTAGATATTCGGTCAGAAACTCATGGATTGCCAGCGATGTAATTATAGTAAGTTCAAAAAAATCAGATGGTTCCAGAAACTTTGTGTCAAGAATAATCGAGGCCAGAATATTTTTTCCTTCTTGCGATTCCCATGAATTTCCTCGCTGTCCCTTACCTTTAGATTGGTAATCCGTATAGATCACAGTGCCATTTAATGGTTGATTGTTGGTCAATAAAACGGAAGCC
>JAUUZS010000287.1 GCA_030589835.1 Cyclobacteriaceae bacterium | reverse complement strand
GGTATTTATTATTAAAATAATATTATCTAGTAATTTTCTGACGATGGCGGACTTAAAAAATATTATGCATCATTTTTTTAAAATTGCATGCACCCTAATATTTTTAAATATTATATATTTTGCTGCCACGGCGCAAGATTGCACAACCATAACCGAAAACGTATGGGATTGTGGTACTCCTGAGCCTTTAGATAACCTGATCGTAAACCACCCGATAGTAATAAGCGATGAATTTAATGCCACAGGAAACATCACCATCAACGATGGAGGAGAATTGAACATTACCGGAACCGTTAGTACCGAGGGGAGTATTATAAATGTGTACTCCGGAGGGATATTAATTATCGACAGTAAAGCGGTTTTTGGCAATGGAACTTCTGTAATCAATGATGGGATAATTTTATTTAGAAATGATTTTACATTGGTGAGTAATGCGAGTTTAATTTCAGGAGGGGAAATCACAGTAAGAGCCAAAACCATAATTGACGAAGGATCGACATTTATAATCGAAACAGGTTCAACATTTAACGCCGATAATGATCTGTATTTAAACAGCAATAATATTACAATAAACGGAATTGTAAATATTGAAGGAAGTTTCACAAATAATAAATCAGTAGTCGGTTCCGGACAAATCTATTATTTTAATAGCTGTGAAGGTACAGGAACAATCAATGGCGTTAGTGCTGTAGATTATTGTGGATTGGGTACTGTAATTTCACTGGATCAATTGTGCGACTCGGATAATAACGCCCCTGTCATTTCAGACATGCCGGAAAGCATGACTCTTTACGTGCCAATGGGTACTTGCAAAATAATGGCCAATTGGATATCTCCTTCTGCTACAGATAATTGTAGCTTGCAAAGCCTGACTCCATCGAAAAATTCTGGTGATTTCTTCCTTGTCGGTACCACCACGGTGACCTACACGGCAGTAGATGCATCACAAAATGTGGTGAGTGCCAGTTTTGACATTATTGTGAAAGATACGATTTCTCCAGTCATCGATAATATTCCGGTAAACATTACAAAAGATGCAGAAACCGGTTCCTGTGGTGCAACGATCGACTGGCCCTTACCAGTGGCAACTGATAATTGTACCTTACAAAGTTTAACATCTTCGCATAATTCCGGTGATTTTTTTGATACTGGCACCACAACAGTAACCTACACGGCAGTAGATGAAAGCGATAATAAAGTAAGCGCAAGTTTTGATATTATTGTGATAGAATCAACTCCCCCGGTTATAGACAATATTTCCGAAAACATTATTCAAAATATTGATGACGGATATTGTGGTGCAATAGTCGACTGGGTTCTGCCCGGGGCAACGGATAATTGTTCCCTGAAAAGCATAACAGCTATGCATAATCCAGGTGATTTTTTTGAAGTTGGTACTACAACGGTTACCTACACCGCTGTTGATGCTAGTGGAAATGAGGTGAAAGCCAGTTTTGACATTACGGTTAATGATGCCACCCTTCCGTCAATAGACAACATTCCCGAAAATATCACTCAATATGTTGATGCCGTATCTTGTAAGGCAATTGTGGAATGGGATTTGCCCGTGGCGACGGATAATTGTTCCGTCAAAAGCTTTACAGCTTCACATAATTCCGGAGATTTCTTTCCTGTCGGTACCACATCCGTTACCTATACCGCAGTTGATTCAGCCGATAATGCTATGACTGCTAGTTTTGACATTATAGTGAAGGATACGCTTTCCCCGGTTATAACCAATATTCCAGAAACCATTTATCAATATGTCGATGACAACGCTTGTGGTGCTATAGTGAGCTGGACATTGCCTGAGGTAAGTGATAACTGTGATTTCACCTTGACTTCCAGCCATAATCCGGGCGACTTCTTTGAAGCGGGCTACACCGAAGTTACCTATACGGCATCAGACATTTATGGCAATTCAACTTCAATGACTTTTGAAGTCAAAGTAAAGTACGACATGGATCAGATGGTGCGGCTGGCATTTGATGATACGACCATTGTCATTGGTGAGCCGATACCATTATTTGCCGAAGGTGGAGTGAGTTATCAGTGGGAACCTGCCGATTTTCTGGATAATCCTGAAATACAGAATCCTATAGCCTATCCTACAGAAGACATTACCTATACTGTATATATGAAAACAGAATTGGGCTGCATTGTAATGGGGCAGGTTATGATTCACGTCAATCCAGAGAGAAGTTATTATATACCCGAAATGTTCACTCCTGATGGTGATGGAGTAAATGACATTCTTTTTGTAAATACCCTGGGTTATAGCTCTGTTGATTTCAAATTGTTTAACCGGGTTGGCCAACTTGTTTTTACGACCGATGACGCAAGTGTCGGTTGGGATGGGAGGTTCAACGGGAACGTTCAGAATCCTGACACCTATGTTTACACGCTGGTGCTGGAAACATCTGCCAATCAATTTATAAATAAAAAAGGTTCATTACGCTTAGTGAGATAGTAAATAACATGGGTAAATTCGGAATAATATCAGGCCTGTTTTTTTTCATGTGCATTGCTACGAGTGTCAAGGGAAATGATCCTTACTTTGCGCAATTTTTTAACAGTCCCTTGAATTTGAATCCAGCTTATACCGGTACGGCAAATGGGAGTATGCGATTTAATTTCAATTATAGAAATTATCTTTATGCGCTATCATCCTATGAGACCTACTCTTTTGCAATGGATATGCCTTTATTTGAAAATAAATGGAAGGGTGATTTTATTGGATTGGGATTCCTTGTCAACAACGATGTTTCAGGAGCCTCCGTTAACCGTCTAAATGCAATGCTATCCCTGGCCTACCACAAAACGATTGGGCAAAACGGGAATCTTTATCTGTCGTTTGGTATTCAAGGAGGAATGATACAGAATGATGCTAGCTTTTCCGGGTTGTCAACCCAAAGCCAGTGGGTACCCGGAATCGGGTATGATCCTTCGCTGGGCAATGGAGAAAATTTCTCTATGGAAAAAATCCTTGTTCCTGAGCTGAATGCAGGCCTTATGTGGTACACCTTTATGGGTGATCGCTCCATGCTTTATCTCGGCATTTCGGCGGCCCACCTTACAGAACCCAATATATCAGTATTTGAAGGGTCTGATTCAAAACTTAACAGAAAATATGTGGGGCATGTTGGCTCATTTATAGGAATAAATACCAAGTTGGGAATGATTCCTGCTGTATTGGTTACGCAGCAGAATAACCTCAACGCTTTCAATTACGGTGTTAATTTTGAGTATGATCTATCACAAGCCAAACAAGAGGTATTATTAACCGTGGGGCCATGGATGAGAAATCTGGATGCCTTTATATTATATGGTGGTATACTCTGGAAAAAGCTAAACGTTGGCGTTAGCTATGACCTCACCATTTCCGAATTGAACAATGCCAAAGGAAATGGTGGTGTTGAATTCAGCTTAAGCTATAACCTGCGAAAGAATAGTATAAAAACGCCAAAATTGATGTCGAATCCGAATCCACAGATGTAATGCTCAAGAGCTGTATAAATATAATATTTCTTTTGTGTGCGTTTATTATTTTCACTAATGTGGATGGGCAGCATATCAGGAGGTATAACGATAATTCCAAAGCATTGACATTTGAAGAAAACATTGAAATAGCCGAGGAGTTGTTTCAATTGCAATTGTATTATCCTGCAATGGGCTATTATCAAAAAGCCAAAAGTATAGATTCCCTAAACCTCCAGTACAAATACCACCTTGCCGGGTGCTATAGAAATTTGAGATATTATTATAATGCGGCAGAATTATACCGGGAAGTATGGGAGGAGGATCCTGAGGCATTTCCTGAGGCATTGCTGTATCAAGGCGTAGCCAATCTGGCTGAGGGGAACCTCCAAGCGGCACAGGATATATTATCAGACTACAAACAGCAAAATAAGACTGGCGATAAATCCCGCTCTTCCTATGCAGACATGCAATTGAAAAATGTGGCATTTGCAATGGAAGGAATAAAAAAGCAAAATGAAATTGACATTGAAGGTCTGAATGAAGAAATTAATCAGCCTCAAACTACCTTCTCAACACATTTGGCGGATGAAAAATTGTATTATTCCAGTGCCATTGCGGTATCACGTCCTCTTCTTCAAAATTATCCTGGTTTCAAAGGTATTTTTGATACCGTATATGTCAACAGGCTTTGGCACAGTGTCGAGGTAAATGACCAATGGTCAAACCGCCAAATGATAGAAATCGAGCTTGAATCTGAATTTTCAAGTATCGGGAGTCCGTTTTTATCAGAAAGCCAGAAGCGGCTTTATTACACTGTTTGCAGCAACGTTGATGCAAAAAAGCCTTGCCAAATATATTACAGTAAGCTAAAGAAAAACGGGAGCTGGTCAAAAGGGGTCGCATTGGGCAATAATGTAAATGGGAGCAATAGCTCCACCAAACATCCTATGATCCTCAAATATCAGGATGGGAATATCATTTTCTTTTCATCGGACAGAAAGGGCGGTTTTGGAGGCTTTGATTTGTGGTATGCCAAAATTGATAAAAGTGGAAATATTGCAGAACCTGTAAATCTTGGTTCTGCCGTCAATACCCCTTACGATGAAGTCACACCGTTTCTGCATGAAAAGTCCAAAAACTTATTCTTCAGCTCTAACGGGCATACGGGTTTTGGGGAATTGGATGTATTTATGATCCGATTGGATATGGAGCAAAAAACCGGAAAACTATTCCACCTCGATTATCCGATTAACTCGACTGCTGATGACTACTATTTTACATTGAATGATGACGGATATGGGGGATATTTATCGTCAAACAGGTCAAGTGATCTATTTGCTTCTTATATTTCTTATGCCGATAAAATATACAAAATTCGATTTCAACCTCCATTTTCCTTTAGCCAGTTACCGAATTACCTCACCGAGTTAAGTTCATTTTCAGAATCAGAAGCAAAATTAAATCTATTTAATGAGGAATTTGCCTATCAATATCTTGATGCCAGTGAAACAGCACTGGAAATGATGGACGAAAGTGATGTGGCTTTTTCCGGCCAATTGCTT
The DNA here is from genome assembly GCA_030589835.1 of Cyclobacteriaceae bacterium. The sequence goes on along the minus strand of JAUUZS010000287.1, from coordinate 908 downwards.
TTTGGGGAAGATCCGTCCGTTAATCGGAAAGTTATTCTGGAGAATGAAAAAGGGGAGATAGTAGGCCAGGCAATGACCGATGAAAATGGACATTTTGAATTTAGAAACCTGCCTTCCGATGGTAGCTATATGCTGGTATTGAATGAAGAAGATTCAGAAATGACGATTCTTTTCAACCAGCTAGATAAAAATGGAAATGCCGTAAAACGTTTAAATTCTAATGAATCAGATAATTTTTATCGATATAAAAACCTCGAAAACTATTATTCCTCTGTTGACGATCTGAAAATGCTGGATGAAAATGATGTTGTTTTTTCCGGACAATTGATGTTTGGTGATGGGCCGGCAGCTAATCGGAATGTGTTTATTGAGAATGAAAAAGGCGAAATAGTAGGCCAGGTAATGACCGATGAAAATGGACATTTTGAATTTAAAAATCTGCCTACTGACGGTAGTTATATGCTGGTATTGAGCGAGGAGGATGCTGGCATGACCATTTTTTTAAATTATAAGGACAAGAATGGACAAACTATATCGAGTTTAAATTCTGAAGAATCCAATTCTTTTTATAAATATAAAAATCTCGACAATTATTTCTCAGATATCAACAAATCAGATGCAGATGATAATTCGGCATTTGCCATGAATGAATCTGAAATTGAAAAACACTTTAAAGCTTTTATGACTCCCGCATCCTATAAAGCGCTTGAATCGAAATTTAGTGAATCGAATTATGATAATATTATAATCCGTGTACAAATTGGTGCTTACAGGAATCCCACACCAGGAATGTTTGACCACATGACGGGCATTGGTAGTATTGATGAAGATTATGTAGGTGATATGACCAAATTCCTTATCGGAAACTTTAGTCAGATAAAAGAGGCTGAGCCGCTGAGGGCAAGTGC
>JAUUZS010000363.1 GCA_030589835.1 Cyclobacteriaceae bacterium | reverse complement strand
TATGGTGTAAAAACTACCACTCCCGTCATGGACAAATGTAAGGGTAGCCCCACCAAGATCCTGATCAACAATTTGCGCTTCATTAAAATTTTTGGTTAATATAACCGTATCCCCGTTTGCTTTTATTAGCTCCGGGAATTTAATGTGGTAGTCGCCAGTATATCCTGAAGGTACCGTTAAGCCAAAACTCAATAAAGCCGTTTTAATATATAAACTATCAAAATACATACTGTCGAGGGTATTTAGCCTGATGCTATCCACATAAGTTATGGTGGCCGTTACGCCAGGCACCATAAATGAGGGCATTTGATAGGTTACATCCAATGTCGGCGTATCAAATTCCATAAGATCAGTCCATTCATCAGAAAAATCCTCTTCAATCCTGAAGTGTATCAGGCCATCATCATCAACGGTCAGGAATTGAGAAGTGTCTATTCGCTCGATAAGATCAAGGGCGCTAAAATGACCATTGATCACCGGGGTCGCAAAATTCATGGGCCGCGTGAGCATATGTGGGTCGCGCAATACAACATCTTCCTGCTTGCAAGCAAAAAAGGCCGATGCTAGCAGTACGATGATTATTCCCTTTGAAATACATTGCTTTATCATCTTTATCAAATTTATATTATTCTAATATTTTTACTTCTACTCTACGGTTTTTTGCCTTGCCTTCATCCGTCGTATTCGGAGCAATGGGCTGATCGAAACCGTATCCTTCATATTCCATCCTACCCTGTTCTATGCCGCGGGAAACCAGAAAATTTCTCACGGTAAGGGCACGTGACTTAGAGAGTTTTTTGTTTATAGAGGCCGATCCTACATTATCAGTATGACCGGAGACTTCGATACGCACTTTATCATTTTTTCTTAAAAGATTCGCCAGTTTATCTACTTCATCAAATGATTCTGGTCTCATCGTAGCTTTTCCGGTGTTGAATAAAATGTTTTCCACTACAAACTTTACTCCGACTTCCAGTTTTACTAAAGCAATATTTTTTGACACAAAGGTTTGATCTACAGGAAACTCAAAAACTTCACTATAAAAGAAATATCCGCCGGCTTCCATTTCAATTAGAAATGGCCCCTGTTCTTCCATGGTAACGCTATATTTTCCATAAATGCTATCGGACATTACGGTCATAAATGGCTGCTCTTCACCAGGTCTGGAGAAACTCAATTGCGATGCCACAGGAATATTAACGGTTTCTTCGGTGATTCTTCCGGAAAGAGTGTATTCTATCTTGCTACGCTTCAAGGCAATGTTTTTAGAAAAAATGTCTGTTATTTCACCTACAACGCTCAGTGGTTCATCGTGTACAAAATAATCAGTCGATTCTACCATAATGACCATATTGTATTTGTCCTCAAAGGTCACCGAATATTTACCGGTTACAGGATCAGATACCGCACGTCCAATTATAGAATCGGTTTCATTTGCCAGTTTAAAAGTCAATGAGGCCATCAATGGGGTATCTTTGTCAAGATCACTTATCCGGCCCATGAGCGAAAAGGGATTTCTCAATTTCTCAATAGAAAAGTTCTGCACTTTGGTAGCATGCTTTTCTGTTGGACACACAATTTCTTTGCTTGCTGATTTGTATCCTTCGTAATCAACCTGTACAAAATAGTTGCCTACATCTTCAAAATCCAATACATATTTTCCACTGCTCAAATCAATGCTGGTTGATTTCAGTAGTTTTTGTGTTTCACTATCATATACATTAACCGATGCCGGCAAGGCTATATCTTCCATCAGATCCGTTACGGTGCCTGTCAGTTTAAAAGGCATTCGGGAGTCGAACTGGATTTTGTAAATATCCATGCCTCCATAGCTGTCGGGACGAACGGTAGAATAAATAGAAACCAGAGAGTCTGCTGTTGTTTTATAAAATAATTCATCTGCCGGGGAGTTTATCGGGTGCCCCATATTAATTGGCTTTCCCCACGTGCCATTACTTTGCCTCTGACTTTTATACACGTCAAAACCTCCCATTCCGGGATGGCCATTTGATGAAAAATACAGGGTATTGCCATCTGCCGAAAGGTGAACGCCCTCCTCATCAAACGGCGTATTGATTTCCGTTCCCAAATTCACTGCTTTCTCATATTTTCGTCCGCTAATATGAAACGCATACCAAATATCTTTTCCGCCCATTCCACCTTTTCTGTCCGTCACAAAATAAGCTGTTCCATCATTGCCAATGGCTATCGATGTCTCCTTGAAGGCAATATGGTTAATTCCTCCTTTGAGAGGTTTTATTTTTTTCCAATCCCCATCTTGAAAAACCGTTGAATAAATCCTCCCGTTATGCAGCTCTCCTTTATAAAAGTAGATCGTCTTTTCTGCGGGATTTACTCCTGCAATACTTGTATTCACTCTGAAGTCAATTTTCGGCAGGCCTTTTACAAACTCATATCGCTCATCCATATTATTGTCGGCCCATAAAATTCTTTCTTTGAAACTGAACCTTGACACCAATTGGTTTGGTTGTCGCTTGGGTCTTTTGGAAGTAAATACCAAACCCGAATTTTCATCCCCCAGAAGGCAGGCGCCATATTCATCGTAATAGGTGTTGATGATCGGCCCCAGATTGATGATCATTGCAGAAAGTGAATCCTGTAAGATGTCTTTGCTCACATCGCACTCGCTTTTTAGCTGGTCGATATAGCTCACCAAATCGGTATACTCCCAATTTTTTAATGTCGCCAGATAATTGGAGTATGCTTCTTTTGCTTCTTCAAACATCAGGCTATATTGGTATGACCGACCCAATGCCAGGTAATAATCACTGGCAATCTCCGGGCTACTTTGCAGCAAATATTCGCGTGATGCCTGCTTGTCTGAAGTCCATAAATAGCATGCGGCAATTTTATAATTCAATGCCTCTGATTCCGGATTGTATTCATAAAGCTTCAAATAGTATTTTAAAGCCTCATCATAGGTCCCGTTTCCCTTTTTATAGTATTTCTCTGCAATCTTAAAGGCATCTTTTGCAGCATCTTTTCCTTCTTCAACAGAAAAAAAAGTTTTCTTATCAATCCTGGGGTTTTCCTGACTATTTGCAAAAAATGTCGTTAAAGATAAAAGTAAAATAAAAAATATGGCTCTCACTAGAATATAAATTTAGTTTAACATTTGTTCATCAAACAGGCACACAAATTTGCCATGATCACACACACCAACCCATATCAAAAAGTTGAATTCTAAATACTAAAGATAATACTTTCATGCAATCTGCTTCAATTTTCAATCACGCCAACCACAGGCGTCTGTAAGTTTATAATCAAAATTTTCTATTTGTTCAAAAGATCAGGCCTTTACAGCAATAAGCAACATGCTGTCATGCGGGTAGCACTCAAAACCTGCGCTCAACTCCCTACATGTCAATTCGCACTATTTCATTTGTATTATACATCCTTTGCATCTTTCCAGAGGTAACCACCAAACTCACCGCATGTATTATTTATGGACTAGTTCACCTAAAAATGGAGTTAAAGGCCGGATTACTTATTGCTATATTGAGATGAATTCAAAATACCTGCAGGGCCAACCCTACACGGGAACACCTTCTGTACGGTAATAAGAAAGTGTAATTTAGCGTGATAAAAGGCTATTATTTCTATTATGATGAGCTATTGAGTATGGTAAGCGCTCAGGAGCGTCAAGCTGCTTCCGGAGTTTTTTGATTAAAACACGGCCCATGTTCATTTCACATTTTCATAATTTTCATTTAAGGTCACTGTTGGCTATTTTCTCTTTGTCTAAGTCCTCAAATCCGAAAATTCTTATCGCTATTTTTAATCCAAAAAACTTACGTGTGTTTTTTTATCTTGTAATCAGTGGCATAAATGTAGTTACATCATGAGCGGTTCAGGAATTAAAATTCGGATAAACGCACTAAGATAATGAACCGATTGACTACAATATTAATTGCCTTGACAGCAATTATACTCTCCTCATGTTTCAAGGAGCTCTCCGACAAAGTTAATGAGGTCGGAGAAATAACCTGGAGTCCTAATCTGGCACTGCCGCTTACCAACGGATCCTTTACCATTGCTGAATTTGCAGCTGATTTATCAGGTGAAAAATTCAGTACTACTTCTACAAATGATGGTTTAGTTGTTTTTAAATATTCAAATGACCAGGTTTTTTCCACCACAGCAGAAGAACTTATACAAATTAATGATGTAAATTTCACGACTACACTTCAACCCTCTGCAATAACAATTCCAGACCTGCCAATTAATGGTTCAATTACTGAGGTAGAACTTAATGAATTTAACGGTTCAACACCAGAAGGTGATAAGCTTTATACAGTAAACCTAAAAGGTGGAACCCTCGATATGTCCATAGCAGGTGACTTCCCGGCAAGTGGCGAATTATTAATTTCCTTCAATTCCATTACAAAAGATGGCGTCCCCCTCGAAACCTCTTTTACCTGGATTTTCGATGGGTCACCCTTTCAACAGTTTGATAGAAGTATAAACCTGGAAGGCACTGAAATTGACTATTCAGATAATGGCACAACATTTAATTATTTTGCCTTTACAACAACCTTGACCATAAGATATGAAGGGCAGGGAGTAACCATTTCCAACGGATTGGATTTTGTTTTGGATCTCAAATCCTTACAATTTTCTCAGGCAACAGCAACGGTAAGCACAAGAAATATTACCAGTGATACCGATACAGTTATTCTCAATTTGATCAACGAAGTAAAAAGGGGTTTGTATTATTTTGATGAGCCCTCGATAACCTTCAATTTCGAGAATAGCTTTGGCGTACCTCTTCAAATCGCAATAAATAGTTTGCTGGCCCATTCAGACATCCGTGGTGATCTGTCGCTTACCGGTAATATTGTCAGTAATCCACAATCTATAGCTTACCCGTCGATCAATGAAATAGGCGCCTCGGCACAAAGCAACCTGACTATAAATCACCTGAATTCAAATCTCCCTGATATTCTTGCCTGGCAGCCGGATAAAATTATGTATGACTTTGCTGGTATTGTCAATTTCGAGGGCAATGATGATGTCCATTTT
>JAUUZS010000302.1 GCA_030589835.1 Cyclobacteriaceae bacterium | reverse complement strand
GGGTATATAGCCTGTCATGGAGTAACAGCCAGGGCAATAAAACAGTCCCTCCTGGAGTGTACCTTTATACACTTGAAAGCAACGGGCAAAAGCTTGTCAAAAAGATGTTGATAAAGTAGAATTGAAGCTAAGAAAGGCAATTGAAAGTGAAGTTTGGTTGCCTTTGTAATACAAAATTAGTTATTTCTAGGTTTTTTGTAAAGAGAGTTTAATTGGTAATTCTGGCAGTTAACATATTCGGAGTGGACTCATAATTCAATTGATATTGTTCTTTTGTTCAACATCTGACAATCATAATATAGACAAGCACCAACTAATCTCATTTTCGGGAATTGTTAGTTTATTTTCTTACTAGCCAAAATATTTTTTCGCCCCAATTATTCGAGTAAACCTCCATGAAACTATAGCTCATTATTGCTTTGATTTTTCAATTCCCGAATATCGTCCTCTCCCAATCTTTCCCTGATTTTTCTAATGATATCATGAAACGCAATTAAAAACGTATAATCTGATTCATGTTTCTTTATGTCCTCATTTATACTAGTAAGATAGGCCTCTAGCTGTCCAAAATCTTTAATTGTTGGAGCAACGCGGTTAAGATTGTTGATCACTTCCAGCTCTATTTGAGCATTATCATTCTGTTTTTGTCCGCCTTTCTTTTTAATTCGAATAACGAGTATGGTGGACATGGAAATGACTATTACAGCAGTGAATATTATATATGTCATAAATTTAAAATTGATCTACCAAAATGTGATGTCCATAATAATTATAAGCGAGCTGTTTAATGACCTGATCTGATCCGGCTTGCAATTATTGCAGCCTTCCATGGAGCCATAATAACAGCAATTTCATGGCTCCAAGCGCAATATTTTTTTTACTACCCATTCTTTCCTCATTCCGTGATCTTGCGCAAAGCCAAGTGAAATCCGGTAGGATTACCTGTTCGTCCGACGCGGTTGTAATGACGAATCCCTTTGGCTTCTTTCTAATAAAATTTGGAGTCGGTTTTCAAATCCGATTTCTCTGTATTATTATCCACCTCCAATGCGTACATGATATTTATTGTTAATATTTTAATACAAAATTGCATGAATAGAAGGTGTTAACTGTTGGTAGAAATACCTATTTTTTACTATAGGTAAATCTCTTATTAGCGATTAGGCATTATTTCAGGATCAATGTATAGATTACCAATTTTTCATGACCAGCATGTTGGGTTGCATTTAAGGAAACCCCAAAATTCACGACAATATTCTGAATAGGTAGCTGTTGTTTTAACGTAAAAAAATATGCAAGTCAGTTGAAGAATTAGTACGCCCCAGAAAAGTGCAGTATACAACACTCGAAATTTGGTCTTAGCATTCAATAGTTTTTTATTAGACCTGTTCAGAATGAACCTTTATGTTAATAAAGATGTCATGAGGTGCAACTTCCTGTCCACTCAAATATAGCAGATCCAAGTAAGGGCTAAACTTCATTTTTCCTAAAGCTGTTTCTTTAATTCTTTCAACTCGTCTTTAAGATCTATAATCCGTAGTTCCCGGCCAACAAATAAATTATTAAACCGCTCTAGCTCTTTGTTTTTTTCTTCCAGCTGGGCAGTGCGTTCCTTGACCATTTCTTCGAGATGATTCCGGTGATTTGTCAGCTCATCCTCAGCCAGCTTGCGCTCCGTGATGTCACGGACAAAACAAAGGATCGACTTGTTACCTTCAATTTCAAAAACGCCAAATCTGACTTCAACAGGGAAGACATCCCCATTTTTTCGTTTGTGATAGGTTTCAAAAGTATGAGGAATACCGGGGACTAATTTGTCCCAGAGGTTTCGTTGATTATTTACCTCAGTATAGTTGGTGTCTATTTCACCTATCTGCATAGAGAGCAGCTCTTCACGGGTATAGCCAAGAGTGTTGCAGGAATGATTGTTGACCTCTATTATATTTCCGTCAAAATCAGATAAATACATGGCATCACCGGCTTGCTCAATTAATCCCCTGAACCGGGATTCACTTTCTATGAGGTCCTTTTCAATTTTCTTTCTGTCAGTAATGTCTAAAATGAATGCAGAAAAATATTGTTTTTGCCCATAAGAGTAAAGTTGTACATGCACCTCGACAGGATATAAGGAGCCGTCTTTTCGCTGGTGATTCGTATAAAATTGGACTTCAGGTACTTTGTTGTCTTTTAATGGCTTAAGCAATTTCTCAAATGATTGTATGTTATGCTCCGGTTTAATATCCACAGGAGTAAGCTGTAACAATTCTTGTATGGTATACCCCAAATTCTTCCGGGCCGACTTGTTTATTTCAATAAATTTGTAGGATTCTGCATCGAATATATACACTTCGTTTACGGTTTCCTGCATCAGCTTACTATATCGGTAAACACTCTCCTGGGCCTCCTTGCCCTTGGTGATATCTTGTGTGAATCCAATTGCCAGGATCGGCTTGCCATCGGCATCAAAATCAATATCGGCTTTTTCCCTTACCCATTTTACCTTGCCTTGAACCAGAAGCCGGTGCTCGATATCATAAGGCTCATGATTAAGTGCAGCAGTCCATTTTTCTATAACATAATCCCTGTCCTCGGGATGGATGCAGTTCAGGAATAGCTCAAGGTTCATTTCTGTACCTTGAGGTACGCCGAATATTTTATAATTTTCAGCCGTCCAGATCAGTTTGTCTTGGGGAATATCCAGCTCCCAAGTGCCAATGCTTCCAATTTCCTGCGCTTTGGTAAGATAATACTGATTCTTCAATAATTCCTTTTCTGTATGTTTGCGCACGTCAATCTCCCCGGTAAGATCAGCCGTTCTCTTTTCTACTTGTTGTTCTAGTTGATCGCGGTGTTTTTCTAGTTGGGACTTTTGCCAACGTCTTTCCAGATCGATTGAAACAACATTGATAAAATTAGAAACTGCAGGTTTTACCGTTGAGAAATCTGAATTTGATTTTGCTGAAAGAAACAGATAACCATACGCCCGCTTTGATGATTGAAAATTATATTTCATCAGATTCGTATTGGCCGGAAAGGTTATATGCAAGGTGTCTTCTTCTTCAGGTATGTCGCTCATTGCATTCAAAACATGCTCTGCCTCTGTTGAAAAATCACCAATAACCTGACTCTGACCACGGATACAGATACTGCAATAATCAATACCCGGAACATTCTTCAATGCCTGGGCGGTAAACCTTCCCAATTCTTCTTCGTTCGGCAGCACATATAACATATTCAGGGCAGCCAGCAGTTGATTAACAACTTTAGCTTCTTCAACATGGGTGCCCTCACCAGCTTTCATATAGTTTTAGGATTTAATCTAACATAGGTTTAATTCCCCGAGGCTTGCCCCGAGGTAGTTAACCCCGCTCATTTAAAAAGTCATCCGTTTTCATATAGTATGGGTTCCGGACAATTTGTCTATGAACGATCATGAAGGGATGTACTTTGAGGCATTCAAGTATTGTGGCGCCATCAAATTTATTGGCATCGTATTGGCAAATTGCCGTGACCGGGAATTTAGCCACCACATCGTTTACTTTTGCTTCGTACTCCATCACCCTGTCGGCGCCAGGCACATCTTTTAATGCCCAGGACATTTCACCAGTCACCCGGACGGCAGGATAGTTTTCCTCTTTTGCAGTGACATAAAAGTCTTTCAGGGTGTGGAGCATATCGTCTATTTCAAATTTACCTCCAGGAAAATACGTTTCTGCAGTACTGCTCACACTAAAACTGTTGGTTTTTTCTGAATCAGGTAAATCAACACCCAAATCAGCAAGCCATATTCTTATTTGATCAGGTGACAATTCATCGGAGAAATACGCTACTTTTTCTCCTGAAGATAACCCTCCTTCAAGAAATTTTGATATTATTTCCTGGCGTTCATTTTCGTTGTTGTAAATCAAACACATATGAGTACCTTCAGAAAATTGCTCATCGGTAAAGCCCATGTTTACAGATTTTTGATTTTGGCACATAATTTTGATATTTAAATAAAAAAATAAGTTGGCAGGCTTATTCAGATTTTTATTATTGGAATTTTTAGTCTGCTAAGCCTCTTATAATTGGCACAAGATCGTGATTTTTTTAATTACCATCAACTCCTTTATTCCCTAATTATCGATTTTCAACTAATAATGCTTTCATCAACTACCTAAGTCCATAATTTTTGAGTTGCAGGCACCATTTCTTTTCAGATTAATTAGTTTCCGTACATAAAGTCAGGGTTTGTTCAGAAACAGGCGTAACGCAGAGATCGGACATTATGGACAGGCTCTAATTATCAAGTAACGGAAATATCCTTAGGGAATTAAAGCATATATTTATGTCAAGTAATGTTCATATCTTATAAGTCTTCGAGGTATTTATTGTAATCATTGTATATTCCGGACTTGTACAATAAATTTTGGCAGCATTTACCCTGCCTGGGATTGCATTCCGGGTGTCACGGTTAAATTCAAATGGAAATTCGTGTGGATAAAAATACATCGAAAATAACAATCAGAATCCTCGTTCCAATCCTTTTAGTTATACTGATTTGGGCAATTTATATGTTTGCTCAAAATAGTTGGCATTTATTTTCCGAATTGTGGTTTATGTCCGTCACCATGGTATTTGGATCGTTCATTGCCGGGGCCAGCGCTGAAGGCGGTGGCGCGGTGGCTTTTCCTGTCATGACACTTTTGTTTAAAATCCCACCTGAAGTCGCCAGAAATTTTAGCCTTGCGATTCAATCCGTTGGCATGACAACGGCATCATATCTGATATTGGTAAAAAGATTTAAGGTGGAGTTTGCTTATCTGATTCCAGCGAGCATTGGAGGCACAATAGGGATCGTTTTGGGAACATATTATTTGGTGCCATTGATCCCTGCTCCATTTGCGAAGATGTTGTTTGTGACGTTCTGGCTTAGTTTTGGCCTGGTCTTGTTCTATATAAATGTGATTTATAAAAGGAAAATCAATGATCGCCTGCCAAAATTAGGGTGGTTCGAAAAACTTACTATTGTCTTTGTTGGCTTAATCGGAGGAGGGCTGAGTGCTCTTCTGGGTAGTGGGTTGGATATTTTTAGTTTTTCTTATGTCACGATGCGCTATCATTTGTCAGAAAAAGTAGCGACTTCCACCAGTGTCATTATTATGGCGATCAATTCGATTGCAGGATTTATACTTCATTATTTTATCATCCATGATTTCGGTCAACAGGAATTCAATTACTGGCTTGTCAGCATTCCGGTAGTGGTATTCGGTGCGCCTTTAGGCGCTTATTTTATTAATAATCGCACAAGGGGCTTTATTGCAAAATTCTTGTACATCGTCATTTTAGCTCAGTTTATCGGCGCATTATTTATTATAAGGCCAAAAGGCGGACTATTGATTTTTTCGCTTTTGGTGTTTGTGTTTGGGATTGTTTTTTTCTTTGGATTTTCCTGGTTGTCAAAAAAAGTTAAATTTTTGAGATAGAAGCAAATCCGACTTCTTTCTATTGCCCTCATTCCCTACAAAGCGGGCAGCCATCAAAGCCTGGAAACAAAAATTTTAGCAGATCCAATGCCCTTCAATATTGTCAATGAACCTATGCATGGGAACCTGGGAGATGCCTGGGTTGCGATATATAAAAATTTCATCATCATCAATTGTTATCACCTCAGAAATAATCAAAGTTTGGGTCGTTTATGGCGACAAAAAAAATGTGCCTAAGCCTTTATGTTGGTATTCCCTAACCTGGACAAGCCAGAAAAGTGCCTTGAGTTTCAAGTATTTAAAGTGCCTAAAGTTGAAGAATTCTTCTCAACTTTAGGCACTTTAAACTTTAGTTCACTCCAAACTTTTGC